>JANONM010000060.1:0-5046 GCA_031420855.1 Hyphomicrobiales bacterium | reverse complement strand
TCATCCATGGACACGCCAAAACAGCAGGCCATGCGGCAAGCCGGGACTTTGCTGAAGACCGGGGGAACGGCTGCACTTTCAGTGCTGGATGTGGAGGGGGGCGGACCATTTACGACTTTGGTGAATGTGGCCGCCGATGGGGATTTACGTCCCTTGGTGTTGATTTCATCGCTGGCCCATCACAGCAAATGTCTTGCCAGCGACAATCGCTCCAGTCTCATGCTGCACGAACCTCTATCGACGACTGAAGATCCGATGCTGACTTTTCGCGTGACGTTTTTGGGACGCTTTGCCAAAATAGACGCCATGGAAGCGCAGAAGTATTTTCTGGATCGCCATCCCTATGCGGAACTTTATGCCGGCTTTGGTGACTTCAGCTTTTGGCGCATGGAAACGGAACACGCCCATATCATCGCCGGATTTGGCAGGGCTTACGGCGTGCGTTTCAAAGATGTTGTGGAAATCATGTCGGCCTAACGCAGCGGGCGGTCAATTGGAATTAGCATCACGCCCAACGTCGTCACCCCCGCGCAGGCGGGGGTCCAGCTAACCGGTTGTAAAAAAGCCGGATTCGCGCCTTCGCGGGAATGACGGATGAGGGCTAAGCGGTTTCATTTAATCACCCTATGCCCTAGCGCTGGGATTTTGCATCAAGAATTTCCAGCAATCGCCTGATTTTTTCCGCGTCCAGCTTGGCGATTTGATCGGCAAGACGATTGGCCAGCTCCGTCGCCTTGGGATCAAGTCCCGCTGTGTCGATGGTGATGCGAGGATGGGAAATCCGGGCGAGACGGACCAGTTCTTCGGCGTCATCCCAGATGATGTTGAAATAGCTGATGACGCGCTGGATGACGTGCCAGGAGGGGCGGCCGCGTTTTCCGTGTTCAAGGGCTGACAGATAGGCGCTTGAGACGCCAATGGCTGCCGCCATGTCGGATTGGCGAATGCCACGTGATTGCCGGAGCGCCCTGATCTTGGCACCAAAGGGGGTCAATGGTCCCTCCCGCTTTCCTGTCCCGAACCACGGCGCAACCGCAGATAAAATGCCCCGCCCCCACCGTGCCGGGGATGCGAGGGCTGATAACCGATGACATGCAGGCGAAAGATTTCCTCATGCAGCCAGTTGGTGAGTTCCCGGCGCAAACGGCCCTCGCGTTCGGGCGCGTGAAAATGTTTGACGCCATGCAAGGTGTGACCAGAAAAAGGCGATGCCCCTTTGCCAGTGATCACCAACACAAGCCTGATTCCTTGATGATGCTGGCTTGCGAGGAAGTGAAGCAGTTTCATCCGGGCGGTTTCCACGCCATCGCCATGCAGATCAAGACGCGCCTCGGGTTCCAACTGTCCGCGTGCCAATTTTTGCGCAAGGCGACGGTCAAAACTGGCAAGCGGCGGCACCCGGTGATGGGCGACAAGTTTCGGCATGAAAGCTGCCAAGCCGTTTGAGGGTGTGGGATGGCTTGCGCTTGAGAGCAACTTGTCCGAACCTGATTTTTCAAGGCGGTTTTTGCTTTGCTGGAATTTGAGATTCAACGGCGCAATGGTGCGTTTCACCTCATCCCACAGGCCATGGTCATCAGGGGTCGGGAATTTGCGGATCATCGGAGCAGCCCCAGTCTTTGGACGACCGGGATCGGCAAGAGTGCCGTCATCCGACCGGGGCTTTTCATATGTCCAGCGATCATCGCGGCGTCGTCGCCCCAGCCCCAATAGACGTCACCGCGCAACAGGCCCCGGATGGCTGATCCGGTGTCTTGGGCAATCATCAGGCGGTTGAATACTTGTCTTCCGCCAGGTGCTTCAGGAGGCGTTGTGGTCTCCAGCCAAAGCGGTGTGCCGTAGAGATAATGGCTGGCATCAATGGCAAGGGAGCGTTGGGGCATGAGATGTACCTTGCCAGCCCCGATGGCACCCAGACCATCAGGAGTTTCCGGCATTTCGCTGAAGAAGATGTAGGAGGGATTTTGCCACATCAAGGCCCGCGATTCACCGGGATTGGCTATCATCCAGGCAATGAGGCTTTGCATCGACAGGTTTTTGCGGGTGAGTTGGCCCCGCTCCAGCAACACCGATCCAATGGCCACATAGGGGTGGCCGGATTTTGCGGCATAGGTCAGACGAAGTGACGCACCATCTTCCAGCTGCACACGTCCCGAGCCCTGGATATGCATGAAAAAAGCATTGATCCAATCGCTGAGCCAACATATCTCCAGCCCTTGTCCTGAAAGACTGCCGCTTTCGATTTCCGCGCGGGTGTCATAGGGCCGGGGTCCGCTGGCACTGCGCTTGCCAAATGCAACACCAGTGGTGCGGCTTTCAGTTGCATCAAATACGACGAGATCATGGGGTTTGCCATACACAGGAACAGGAAAATCCACACTGTGGTTTCTGCTGCCTTTGACGACAGGTTCAAAATAACCGGTAAACATGCCGTTTGGTCGATGAGGATCAGTGACTTTAAAGGGAATGAAATTCGTTTCAAAAAATCCCCGAGGGTTTTGTTGGGCAATTGTCTGCAAACTGGCTTCGGCAACCGGCAGCCAGTCATCCCTGACGCCTGCAAAAGTCGGCCGCTTGGCAAAGTTCAAGGAATTTTGGTTGATCAGCGCGGCAGATTGCTGGAATGCCTGGAGTGCAATGCCGTGATCGTCATCAGTCCAGTTGGCCAACGTGTCAAAAGAAATGCGCTGGCAGGTTGAACCAGCGTCAATGGGAAGGCCCGCCACCATCACGTCACGTGGAGACAAGTTTCCAGTTGGGATCGCGGGAAGCGATATCCCGTTCAAATGTCCAGGTGTTGCTGATATCGCGGATGGCCTTGGCATCACCATCGATGACGACGCCCGATCCATCTGTCGTTGCGCCAATGGCTGCGCAGGTGAAAGCAGTGGTGATGCTAACGCGGTTGCCAACCAGGCTCACGGATTCAATATGGTTTTTCTTCATGCCGACAAAACGGAATGTCATGCTTTGGCCAAGACGCTGGCGTTCATCAATGGCACTTGAAAATGCCTCATAGACTTCTTTCGACAATAGGGGCTGCAGCGCCTTCTTGTTGCCTGCCGCATAAGCTTCCAAAATCATTTCGCTTGCCGCAGCTGCACCTGCCAGAAATGTGTCGGGAGAAAAATTCGGCGACTTTTTCGCAATATCGACCAGTGCCATGGCGAGGGGCGAATCCTTTTCTGCATGGCCCTGCCAAATTGGGACTTCCGGACTGACCTCAGTCGCCTCACCTTCTATGGTTTGGGGATGGATTTCGGGCTTTTCTGGATCGGCAGCAGTGGGTGCGCGCTTGAATTCGACGGGCGGTCGTTCCAGTCCTGTGCGCGTGCCAAGCACTGAACGCAGTCGCCAGAATATGATGGCGGCTGCAGCCAGCAGAACAAGTGTCAGGGGGTCAAAGGCGGAGTTCATGTTCAGCTGTTTCCATTCTCGTCGGCATTGATTGGACTTTCCCTTATATAGGCGGCACTGCCCGACATTCAAAGCGGCTTTCCTCAGGTTAGGCAATTGCAGTTCAGGAGTGGGCATGTTAGGCCCGGTTAATTGTTATGTGGTGATCGAGGCGACGGCGCTGCTTGACATCTTATTGGAAAATTATGAGGCAAAAATGGCTAAACCGATTAAACCTGTAAAACTTGCTCCCAAGCGTCCGGCAGCGAAAGTGGCTGAACAACCCGTCAAAAGCAATGGTGGAAGCCAAACAGCGGCTCCGGTGCTGAGTGCGCCCCCACCAGCACCGGGTCAACAACCCGCCATGAAAATTCTCGGGCAATATCTCAAGGATTTCAGTTTTGAAAATCCCAATGCTCCGCAATCCCTGACACCACAGGCAGAACAGCCCGATATCAATATCTCGGTCAATGTGAATGCCCGCAATCTCGGCCCCAATGACTTTGAGGTTGAGTTGCATCTTGATGCCAAGGCAACAACCGGCGGCAAGGTGATTTTTGCTTCGGAACTGCTTTATGCCGGCATTTTCCGCCTGGAAAACTTCCCGCAGAATGTTTTGCATGCCGCCGTGCTGATTGAATGCCCGCGCATGCTGTTTCCGTTTGCCCGCCAGATCATGGCAGATGCAACCCGCAATGGCGGATTCCCGCCGCTGATGCTTGATCCCATAGATTTTGCCGCCATGTACCAAAAGCGCATGCAAGCCGCACAAGCCACGGCCTGATTTCTGGTCAGTCGGTGCCGGTTTCTTGCGGGGCGAGCCATTTCCGCCACAGGGCCTTGGCACCGAGGGATTTGACAAATTCTGCGTGGAACCTCAAATCCTCTTGTGTCAGGCGGGGAGGCAAGGGATTTGGCCGGGGTTGCAATTGAGCCTGTGAAGCCCCGCGTCGATCGGACCGTCCATGTTGCTGGGCCGGACTGGCAAGGCCGAGGGCCGTTTGCTTGCCGCCAATCAGCTCGAGATAGACTTCGGCCAAGAGTTCCGAATCGAGCAGCGCCCCATGTTTGGTGCGCTTTGACAGGTCAACACCAAATCGCCGGCACAGGGCATCAAGACTGTTTGACGCCATGGGAAATTTTTGTTTGGCCATGGCCAGCGTATCAAGCACCCGGCCATAGTCGATGGCCGGTTTTTTGGCCTGGGCCAGTTCTGCATTAATGAAGCTGATGTCAAACGATGCGTTGTGAATGATCAGCAAGCTGTCGGATATGAAGTCCAGAAATTGATCCGCGACATCACTGAAGCGGGATTTGTCCTTGAGAAAGGCACCCGAGAGTCCATGGACGGCTTCAGCTTCTTTTGGAATGTCACGTTCGGGATTGAGATAAACATGGTAGTTCTTGCCGGATGGCAAGTGGTTGATCAATTCAACAGCACCAATTTCAACCATGCGATGTCCATCCCGCGGTGAAAGACCCGTGGTTTCTGTATCAAGTACAATTTCGCGGATCATTGGGACGCATTTCCTGTGTTTGAGCAAGTCGGTAGAACAGGGATCTGGTTTTCAGTTCCAGGTCTTGAAGTGTCCCGTGGTTTTCGATGACATGGTCGGCGCGTCGGCGTTTTTCTGCATCCGGCATCTGTCG
>JANONM010000059.1:0-2593 GCA_031420855.1 Hyphomicrobiales bacterium | reverse complement strand
GAATTGCCAGCCTTTGCAGAACGTCGTTTGCTGTTGGACCAGGCTCCATTTGCCTGAGGCCTGAAATTCCTTGCTCTGGGGCCAACCTGTGGACATGGCGAGCCAGCAGAACTCCACATGCTTTTTGGCCAGCAAATGCTTGCACACCAAACCGCTGCCATAACCGCCGACACGATAACGGCCATCGGCCTTCATGATGCGGTTCACTTCACGAAAATAATGATCGACGTGGGGCAGCATGTCGGAAGCGCGTATGCTGACTGCCTGTTTGCCAAAGGCACGGCGGTAATAAGTGCGAAAGCGCTCATAGAACTTGAAATGCTTGCGGTAGGAAGGATCGGCACGCAGGAGCTTTTTGCGGCGTTTGGATGGAACAGGCCCGCCCTTGTGCAGGGAGTGTTCAAAAACCGCGTCTTTCACAGTTTGGTCCACACCATCGACGGCAAAGTAAATGGCGGAACCAGGGGGCTGGCCGTTGGCTGCGGCAAGTTTCAAGGCTTCGCGGGCGTCTTTTGCGCCGCGTGATTTGTTGAAAAATGTTTCGGGATCAGAATTTTCATGTTGGAAAATTGTGATTATATTGAAACCAGCGGCAATGATGGCGTCTGACTCTGCTGGAAACAGGGTTTTGCAGGTGGTTTCGCCATCTACCCAATCATAGTAGCGGGCGATGGTTCTTATGCCGATGGATTTAAAGGCTTCGACGCCCGACCTGCCGGTTTTGGTGGTGATGGTGGTGACGGGCTGTGAAAGATCAACGGCTTTGAAGGCAGACTGGGTTGTGCATGCGGGCGCGGCAAGGGCTGGTGCAGCATTCATCGCGCAACACAATAGGGCTACAGTAAAAAGCGCTGTCCAAATTCTCATGTACTGCCCTGCCCCCACAGGTTGTCAAACCTCCTGCTTAAGGCTTTCGCTGCAAGGCGTCCATCACTGCTTCTGGAATTCTGCTGATGACGCGCAAGTAAGCCTTGGCGGCTGCATCGGGCTCTTTTCGCCGCTGTTCCCAGTCACGCAAGGTACCAAGTGGAATTTGGAACCGTTCAGCAAAAGCTTCTTGCGAAAGGCCCAAGCGAAACCGCAGGGGACGCGAAGGAGGTACACGCTTCATGCGCTTGAGCTGCTCTTCGGTGAGGGGTGGATTGTCAGGATCAGATTCAGCCCGGGCGACGAGTTCCTCTTCCGTCAGTGCGTCAAACGCAGACCAGTCAAATTCATTCTTCATCTTCAATTTCATGATAAAGCCTCTTCTCTCGCGGCGTTGCACCTCGAACTGATATGATACGAATGAGATCACCGCGCAGGGTGTAGGCCACGGCGATCAGTCTGCCCTCAACCATGCCAACCTTTAGCCAACGGTCTTCACTGTCATAAAGTTGGTCAATATCAATCTCGACTGAAAAATCATCGGAAAAAACCTTGCAGCCAATTTCAAAACTCAAATCATGCTTGGCCAAATTGGCAGCAGCTTTTGCTTTATCCCATTCAAATCTGTCATTTCTCATGTACTGCTAAGCCGTAGTAATGTCAACTCTCGCCTTCATCCGTATTCAATTCACCAATCAGGTTTTCGAAGTCCTTGGCTTCACGGAAATTCTTGTAGACGGAGGCGAAGCGCACATAGGCGACGTCGTCCAGATTGCGGAGGCCCTCCATGACCAGTGCGCCGATTTGTTCAGACTTGATTTCGCTTTCGCCCAGGCTTTCCAATTGGCGCACGATGCCTGAAACCATGCGCTCAATGCGCTCGCTGTCCACTGGCCTTTTGCGCAGGGCCACGGCAACGGAACGCGCCAGTTTGTCCCGGTCAAAAGGTGTGCGGCGGCCGGAGCGTTTCAAGACGCTGAGTTCGCGCAATTGTACGCGCTCGAATGTGGTGAACCTGCCGCCACAATCGGCACAAACCCGGCGGCGACGGATGGCCGAGGAATCCTCGGTTGACCGGGAATCCTTCACTTGCGTATCGGCATTGCCGCAGAAGGGACAGCGCATGGGTTTTGCCTCAGGTGTAAATCGGGAAGCGTTTGGTCAGGGCCAGGATTTTGGACTTCACAATCTTTTCGACTTTAGCATTGCCTGCTTCGCCATGTCTGGCAAGGCCATCCAACACTTCAATGGCCAGCCTGCCGACCTCACGGAATTCTGCTTCTCCAAACCCGCGCGATGTGCCAGCCGGCGTTCCCAACCGGATGCCTGAGGTTATGGTGAAGGGAGCGGGATCAAAGGGAATGCCGTTCTTGTTGCAGGTGATATAGGCGCGGCCCAGGGCTTTTTCGGCGGCTTTGCCGGATATGCCCTTCTTGCGCAGATCGACCAGCATCAAATGCGTGTCGGTGCCGCCTGTGGTGATGTCACAGCCGCCTTCGACCATGGTTTCGGCCAAGGTTCTGGCATTGCGGACAACCTGGCTTGCATATTTCTTGAAGGCTGGCTTCAAAGCCTCGCCAAAGGCCACAGCTTTTGCAGCGATGACATGTTCCAATGGCCCACCGATCAAGCCAGGGAAAATCGCCGAATTGATTTTTTTGCCTAGGTCTTCATCGTTGGACAGGATCATGCCTCCACGGGGCCCGCGCAAGGTCTTGTGGGTTGT
>JANONM010000058.1:0-8587 GCA_031420855.1 Hyphomicrobiales bacterium | reverse complement strand
ATTCCGATCATGTGACGGAGCGGCAAAACTATCTGTTTCTCGCCCATTCCAAATTGCGCCACTGCGCCATCGGTCCTGAAATGATCACCGGACAACTTCCCCACAGCATCGAAGGCAAGAGCCGGATTATCCGGGGCCGCGAGGTGATTTGGGAAAAGCCGTTTCTGACGGGTGAGGCCCATATGAGCCACACGCTGGCCAATCTGGAGTATCACCATTTCAAGTATGATGCCTTCCGGGTGCCTGGTGATTTGCACATCCATTTTTTCGGGACGGCAACGCTGTCCATCGCCGATGGTATTGCGCCCCAGCATGGCGATGTTTTTGAAATTGAAGCAGCACCGTTTGGTGCACCTCTGCGCAACAGCTTGAAAGACATGAAACAGGGTTTCAAACCGGGTGGTGTTCGGGTGGCATAGTTGTTGATGCTTTTGCCGCGCTGCAAGTTGCGTTAAGGAACCGGAATGTCAAATTCCTTTATAGGCCTCGATTGGGGCACCACCTCTTTCCGGGCATACCTCGTGCGCGGGGATGGCAGTGTTGCTGATGAAGTATCGGCACCCGGTGGCATTCTGGCTGTGAAAGACGGAGCCTTTGAAGCAGCGCTTGAGCAGCAGATCGGGGCCTGGGACAAGTCCCTTCCGGTCATCGCCTCTGGCATGATCACCAGCAGGCAGGGTTGGGTTGAAATTCCCTATGTGGATTGTCCGGCAGGACCAGCAGAAATTGCCAAGGCGATTGTCCGCAAAGATCTTGCTTCCGGTCGTGTCATTCATTTCATGACAGGCCTGCATCTGGCCAGTCCAAGCCTTGGCCATGATGTGATGCGCAGTGAGGAGATGCAAGTTTTTGGCAATCTGGAATCGGGCGCCAATGACTTAGGTATACGGCATTTTGTGACGCCGGGAACCCACAGCAAGTGGATTGATGTGGTTGATGGCCGCATCACTGGTTTTGCGACCTATGTGACAGGTGAAGTTTTTGCCGTGTTGCGCCAACACAGCATTTTGGGTCGGCTGATGACGTCGGATGCAGATGATGAAGCGGCATTCCAGCGCGGCGTTGCCAAGGCTTTTGAAGACCCGGCGGGGTTGCTGCACAATCTTTTTTCGGTTCGCAGTTTGGGGCTGTTCAATGAAATGTCTTGTGATGTCCTTGCCTCCTATCTCTCAGGACTGGTGATCGGCAGCGAAATTGCCCATGCCTCGGCCTCGCGGGACAGGGATGCTGACTATGTTATTCTGGCTTCGGCTGGCATTGCTCAGCGCTATCAACGGGCCATGGCAGCGGCGGGTTTGAAGGCGCGCTTGGGCGATCCCTTGGCGATTGTCAGAGGTGAAGCCATGGTGGCGAAATTGGCGGGGATCATCTGATGCAGCTCAACGATGCCTTAAAAGCTTGCGGAATCATCGCGATACTGCGGGGTGTGAAACCGGATGAAGTGCTTGATGTGGCTCATGTGCTGCTTGAAGCGGGTGTGCGTGTGGTTGAAGTGCCTCTCAATTCACCTGATCCCTTTCATTCGATTGGTCAACTTGCCAAGGCTTTTGCGGGGCGCATGGTGGTGGGGGCTGGCACGGTTTTGAGTGTGCAGGATGTCAACATGCTGAAGGAACATGGCGGGCAGATTTCGGTATCGCCGGATTGTCATGAGGCTGTCATTCAGCGGGCTTTGCAACTTGGCATGGATGCCTTGCCCGGTGTGTTCACGCCCACCGAAGCCTTTGCCGCCATTCGGGCGGGTGCCCAACATTTGAAGTTATTCCCGGCTGAGGCCGCCGCACCTGCCGTGGTCAAAGCCTGGCGGGCCGTCTTGCCGCAACAGGTGCAGGTTCATGCCGTGGGTGGTGTGACGCCTGGCAACATGGCGGAATGGCTGGCATGTGGAGTTTCAGGGTTTGGAATCGGTTCAAGCCTGTATAAGCCGGGTAACAGTCTTGCCAAAACCAGCGAAGCCGCCGTGGCTCTGGTGCAGGCGTGGCGCAAGGCAAAAGGAATCTGATTGATGAAAGTGGCATTGGTAACGGGAGCAGGTTCGGGCATTGGCCGTGCCAGTGCTGTTGCGTTGAGCGAAGCGGGCTACACCCTGGTGTTGGCGGGACGTGACCCCGGCAAGTTGCAGGCCACGGCCGCGATTTTGAAAGGTGCGTCCCTTGCCGTCTCAACCGATGTCAGCAATCCTCAATCGGTGGCGGCGTTGTTTGGCCGGGTGAAAACTGAATATGGTCGACTTGATGTGCTGTTCAACAACGCAGGAACGGGAGCGCCTGGCACAGTGCTGATGGAGGATTTGAGTTACGAGCAGTGGATCAATGTGGTGAACACCAATCTCACGGGGCCGTTCCTTTGCACGCAGGAAGCCATCAAGATCATGAAGGCCCAGCAACCGATGGGTGGGCGCATTATCAACAACGGCTCCATTTCGGCCCATGCGCCACGGCCCAATTCAGCACCCTATACAGCGACCAAGCACGCCATCACCGGCCTGACCAAATCGACATCGCTGGATGGCCGCAAATACAACATTGCCTGTGGCCAGATCGACATCGGCAATGCGGCCTCGGACATGACAGCGCGGATGAATTCTGGTGTGCCGCAAGCCAATGGAACGGTGGCACCAGAGCCCACCATGGACGTGCAGGATGTGGCACGGTCGGTGGTTTTCATGGCGTCGCTGCCGCTGGATTCCAACGTGCTGTTCATGACGGTCATGGCAACCAAGATGCCGCTTGTGGGTCGCGGCTGAGATGCAATTATCGGCCCACGGCGCTATACTCCTGACCTTTGCAACATTTGGTGCGGTTGTCGGAAGCCATGTGGGGGCCCTGCCCAAACTGATTGCCACATCCGGCATTTCGCCTTTTGCCTTTGGCGTCGTTGCTGCCATCGGCATGATTTCGAACATTGTGGCCATGAGCCTCGGCGGCCTATTGGGCGGCCTGTTGGGCCGTCGGATTGATCATCGGTCTGCCTTGCTGATTGCCCTCCCATGCTTGGGCGTCGCCTTTGTCTATGCGCTGCTCGTTGGCTCGTTGCTCAGCTTCACACTGTCGTTTGTTTTCATGAGCTTTGCATTGGGCACGATTGATCTTTTCATGAATGCCGAAGCCAGTGTGGTCGAACAAAGTCTGGGACGACCGGTTTTCAATTCCTATCACGGTACGGTTTCCCTGGGGATTGCGGGATTTGCCATCGTGGGCAGTTTGGTTGCGGTATTGTTGCAGCCGTGGTTTCTGGCGGTTTTGGTGTTGCCGTTGTTGGGCCTCTGTTGGGCTGCCATTTACAAGATTATTCCTCCTGGCATCGCGCACCATGAAGACACGGCAAATGCGGCGGCTCCTCCATTGCCGCGTCGTATTCTGACATTTGTCGGGCTTGCTGCGGGTTTTAATGTGGCTTGCGAAGGGGCCGCCATTTTGTGGGCTGGACAGCTGTTGTCCAGCATTGCACCTGAACTCGCGGCCATCTCGGGTTTGGGTGTTGCGTTCTACGGTCTTTGTGGTGGAACTGTGCGCATGATGGGCGATGGCATGCGGGGTCGATGGGGCGACTTGCGCGTGATGACTGTCAGCCTGTTTATCGCCATTGCGGGCTTTTCGGTGCTGGGCCTTGCACCGGGATTCTGGTGGTCGGTTGCGGCATTTGCCTGCGTTGGATTTGGTTTGGCCGTGACATTTCCCTGCCTGTTTTCGCTGACCGGAAAAATCGCACCGCAAAACCGGGCTGCCGCCATGGGCTATGTGGCTTTCATTGGGGGATTCCCGCGCATCATCCTGCCCTATGTGCTCGGACTGCTGGCGGGCCAATTTGCCTTGGGCGCGGTGTTTTCGGCCTGTGCCGTGGTGGCACTTGTTGCATTGATCATCATTACCTTCAGCTTTGCAAAAGCTGAACAGTGGGTAGCTTCAACGTAAAAAGGAGTGGCACTTCAGCGCCACCCCTTCTGTACATGCTGACTTAAAATAAATCAGGCCGCTTTGGCTTCGATTGTTCTCGCGGCTTTCGGCGGTGTGATGGCAATCTGGCGCGGTTTCAGGGTTTCCGGCACTTCGCGGTGCAACGACACATGCAAGAGGCCATTGTCCAACTCGGCGCCTTTCACTTCAACATAGTCGGCCAAGTGGAAACGACGTTCGAAACCTCGGGCAGCGATACCCTGATGCAGGAACTCACCTGCCGTTTCAGGCCTGTCATTCTTCTTGCCCGTAATGGTGAGGTTGTTGCCTTTGGCTTCGATGGCAATTTCCTCAGACAAAAATCCGGCAACCGCCATGGTGATGCGGTAGTCGTTCTCACCGAGGCGTTCGATATTGTAGGGTGGATAAGACTGGGGTTCGCCAGAGGCTGCTTCATCAAGCAAGCGGAACATGCGGTCAAAGCCGACGCTGGAACGGTGGAAGGGGGAGTAATCAAACATGTCACATTCTCCTGAAGCCATGTGGTTGGTGGGGTGGACCCTTGTGGCATCCACAAAGCCTGATTTGGGAATGATTGGCAGAACTTCAAGAGGGATTTTTGTAAATATGAACGGCAGATGAACGAGGCCTTCGGTTTCCGTTCAAGTTGCATGGGCTATCCCCACCAGCAGGGATGGCCAATTTTGGGCATCAGACAGTTATGTCTCACGTCCACGTGAGTATTGGAGTAAATCATGTTTATCAAAAGTTTCATCGCGGTTGCGGCAATGGCCTCAACCCTTGCCGTTGTCGGTCCGGCCCAGGCCGGTGTAAAAGTCTATCTTGATGGTTTTTTTGGCAATGGTGGCTATCAAGACTACCAGCCAGACTATCAACCTGATTATCAACCAGACGACCAGCCAGATTATTTCTATGAACCACCCCGTCGGCATCAATACAGGGGCATCAGCTGTGAAGATGGCGCACAGGAGGTGCGTGATGAAGGATACCGCAAGGTCCGGGTGATCGAATGCGATGGCAAGCTTTACACCTACAAGGCACGCCGCCATGGGGGCGGGTATGTTGTGACGGTGAGCCGTCGCCGGGGTGATATCGTTTCGGTTAGGCAGGTATATTGAATCTGACTGGTTGCCACGATTTTGACATGAACTGAACGGCGCTGCGGTGCCGTTCAGCATTTTTTAGCCATGATCCCGCGTTAGGAAATAGCATCCTGTTGGTGCGGGATGTGAGTAACAAAGGGGACGTGAAGATGCGTGGATTTCGGGGTTCATCGAGTATTTTTGGTTGGCTTTTCGGGGTCGTTGCAGCGTCGGGCATGGTTGCTCCGGCCGAAGCAGGTTTCCGCTGGGATTGGCGTTTGCGGGTGCCGCATTTCGAGGTCTTTCCTGACCAGGATTATTCAAATCGGGATTATTACGAAGACGATGGCAGCTTTGATGGTGGCTATTACGATGATGAAGATGAGCCCATCGTCAGAAAGCCCAAGCGTGCGAAAAAGCAGGAAATCTGGTGGACTGAGGACGAAGGTGATTTTGAGCCTGTCTATGAGGCTCCTGTCCGCAAGACCAAAAAGAAAATCACCGCCAGGCTTCAGCCCAGGACAATTGTCAAAAAGAGGGTTGTGGACAGTGGAAAACCGCTCACAGATCTTTCGGCAGCGCGGGAAAAATTTGGCAGGACGCCTCGGCTCCAGACGGCAAGTGTTGAGCCTTTGGTCAAACCAAAGCCCCGGACAAAACTTCCCAAACTTCAACAGATTGCCAGCTTCGACAAGCAGGACAAGAGACAGTCCAAGTCCATTGGCTGCACGGCAGGTGCAGGCGTGGTCACGGGTTATGGTTTTGGCAGTGTGCGACCAAAGGTCTGCACCGGCGCAACCTACGCCTATGATGCGGCGCGGGGCGGCAAAAACTATCTGATCCGCATGAATGCTGCATCTGGTGAAATCCTCGAAGTCAAGAAATTGAATTGACCCCCAGAGGGCAGCGAATCAGTTTGAATTTAGCATTTTCATTTTTGGCTTTGATGAGCGCGCGATAGCCCTCCCATGCTCAGACTACTTCACCAGCAAATCGCTTCATGCTGTAGCTGAACCGCAACGGGCTATTGCGATGTACGCAATTCGTGTATGATTTCAAAACCTATATTGAGGCCGCTTTATGCGGAGGGAGAATATTCTGTGGCAAATGGGCTAAGATCCAGCGTCGCCAAGCAGACGCATTTAGTTGTATCGTGATGGTGGCCAAGATTGCGACCAAGGGTATTCAGAATACTGTAAAAAAACCCAACTGGCGGGATCAATAGCCTTCTTGCGGTGGTATATGGACGAATGTGTAAACTAATTGGAAATGAACGTTCAACTATTTCTGTATTTTCAGATTCGAAGCGTTGGAGTAAGTCATGACTAAAATTCAAGAGGAAATTGATCGCAACTATGATGCGTTCTTAGTGGTTCTGCCGTCAATCATGCACGCGAACCGTGACAAGTATGCGCTCATGAAAAGCGGAAAGATTCTTGCTTATTTTTCCAGCTCTTACGACGCAAGAACCGCCGCAAAAATGTCCATCAGTGATAATCTGTTCTCCATTCAAAGGGTCACCGATTCCTCAATTGATCTGGGATATTTTTCGCATGCCGTGTCTCTCAGTACCATACAACCCTAAAGTTGGTCCTCTCGTCCAAGTCGCCATTTTTTCTGTGGAAACAGTGGTATCAGGACAATTAAACCAGAAGGAAGTTTCGCCAACAATGTTTATGGCGCTAGTGGATAGCGGAGCGTCGAACACTTGTATTTCAAAACGCATTGTGGCCGAGATTGGACTTTCTCCGACTGGGAAGGTTCCCGTTGCTGGTGTGCATGGGTCAACTCCAACAAATACATATCAGTTTGGAGTTGGGTTTCTTTTCCCACAAAGACAAGAATCGACTGGTGCGTTAGTGGGTGATTTGTCTGTGCATCTGATTGACGGAACTGAGTTTTCCAACGAAGGCTGCGGCTTTGATGTTCTATTGGGCCGGGACATCATCTGTAAAGGAAGTATGCAAATGTCATTTGATGGGCATTTTATGCTTTGCTTCTAGTTGAATTTTTAGTTTGAAATTTGAATTTAACAAATTCTGTTGACAGCATAAATAGGTTGGCAATTCCAATTGCCCGCTCAATGGTATAAAGCCCGGTCCTGACCAACCGGACCCGCCATGCAGTTTTTTGAAACGCCTGAAAATCGTCTGCCTGAGGGCGCTGAATTGCAGCGCATCAAGACCCACGATGGCTATGTGCTGCGTGGACTGGTGGCGCCCAAGCGATCTGATGTTGCCTCGCGCGGCACTGTCGTGGTGTTGAATGGGCGCGGCGAATTTCTGGAACGTTATTTCGAGACGTTGCGCGACTTGCAGGCCCGGGGCTTTCATGTGGCAACACTTGATTGGCGGGGGCAGGGCGGGTCGGAACGATTGTTGCGCGACCGGATGCGCGGGTTTGTACGCAGCTACCGCAACTATGACGAGGACTTGCGCGCCCTGATGGAAGGTGTGGTGCTGAAGAACTGCCCTGGACCTTATTACGTGCTGGCCCATTCGACCGGAGGGCATGTCATGCTGCGCAATGTGCTACACAAGGGGTGGTTTTCCAAAGCCATCGCCACGGCCCCGCTGCTGGGCTTGAACTATGGCATGTGGCCACCTTCGATTGCCAATGTCATTTCAAATGTCCTCATGGCCTTGGGTCTCGGCTCCACCTATTTGCCGGGTTACAAAAACGGGTCGGCTCTGCTTGAAAAATTCGAGGGCAATAGTCTCACCAGTGAAGAGCGGCGATGGGCGAGGGATTTGCGGACACTTTATGAGCACCCGGAACTTGGCCTTGGAGGTCCGACCCAAGCCTGGTTCAATGCGACAGTGCGCAGTTTGCGCCATTTGCACGGCAAGTCTTTTCGCGGTGGCCTGATGTGCCCGGTGATGATCATACTCGCGGGCCGCGAAAAGGTGGTGGACAACAAAGCTGCCCACCGATTTATTTCCCAGGTGCCGGGAGTCTCGCATGTCACTTTGCATTCATCGCTACATGAAATCCTGATGGAGCGGGATGCCGTGAGGAGTGAGTTTTTTGCCGTGCTGGATTCCTATTTCGTGCCCGATCCTGATCCCAAAGCTAGTCCTTGAGTTGATCATAAGCCATGTTGATGCGGGCCTGCATGGCGGCAGCATAGTCTTTCATTTCAATGGGCAGGTCCATGTTGGCAAAACGGTCGGGGTGATAGGCCTTGACCAATGAGATATAGGCTTGGCGCATTTCATCCTTGCCGGCTGCATTGGTGATGCCCAGTACGGCATGGGGATCAAAATATTTGTTGTCTGAATCGCGGCGTTGCTGGTTCAATCTGGCGGTTGGCGGATCAATGATCTCGGCTTTCTGGATGGCATGCTTGGCAACGAACTGCTGTTGGCCATCACCTGCTATCACGTCCAGAAAATGATCGGCATTGTTCATGGCTTCGTTGAGCTTGCCAGACAGGGGCAATCTGATGCTGGCTACCTGTTTGCTTCCACCTGCCAAATACAGGGTAACCAGGGCACGCTGAACATGGTTGGAGGACTGAAACATGGACAAACTCCGCTTTTCGGCATGAATAGGCCAAAATGCTTGGGAAAGTGTTGCCGCAGAAAG
>JANONM010000057.1:0-3928 GCA_031420855.1 Hyphomicrobiales bacterium | reverse complement strand
CCCATGGCAGCGCCATTGGCTTTCATGCAGGCCTTGCGGGCCTTGATGGCGTCATCGACGGCACCGGCAGAGGCAACACCAGCGGTCAGGGAAAGGCCGAGAACCGTTGCTGCAAGTAGAGTTGAGAATTTATGAACCATATGAAGTTCCTCCAGGGGGGCTTTGGATGAGTGGAATGTTTGCTGCCACTTGTGATGTTACACATAGTTTGGCGATTTCGACAACAGCAATTTTTATGGCACCAGCATTTTGCATGAACCCGGTGTGAATGTCCTGTTCTGCTGGGTTTAAGGCTCGGGCGCTTAAATGGTTTTTAAGGCTCGAAGCCTATAATGTTCCGCAAGGGAAGCAAAAAAATGACACAAAGCGTTCAAACAACCAAACCGGCCCAAGTCCAAAAACTAAGCCCGGATATCACCGAGTTCCTGCACATGCTGCGTTCGCTGGAAACCGCGCCGACACCAACGGAAAACCTGATTCGCAACTAGGGGCTTGGGTTTAGTGGCTTGAAGAGATTGCCTTGTCGGCTGTGCTTAACAAAACGTGCCATGCCTCGGATCATCGCGCAGACGCCGCCACTGCCAGCAAACAAATTTAAAACCGTTGTTCATGGCTTGGCCAGATGGATGCATTTTCATCCCATACGTCATTCCAGCCAAGCGTAGCCCTTGCGGAGCGCGAGCTGAAACCCCGCTTTGTTTCAACGAGTTGAGCTTGTTGTCAGCAAAGCTGGTTTCCAAATCGCCCGCGTTAGGGCGGGCGTTTGGAATGACGGTTTTTTTCAGCGACGCGATTCTGAAATAATCAATCCCAACGAAATCAAGTAAAACAACTCGTTGCTTTTATCGCCCCTAGATTTCGCACATCGCGGCGTGATGCCAATCGGCTACGGCGTTGAGCAGTGGCAAGAGGGCGGGCTGGGTTGGATCCTGGTGATCAAGCAGATCTTCCAGCTTTTTGATGAGAAAACTCCGGGCCAGTTTTTTGAGAATGTCGAGGCCCTGAAAGACTGCCTTTTCGTCGCCAGCCTCGTGGCAAGCGGCAATGGCGAGAATTGTGTGATGGAGTTCTTGCATCACGGTCTTGACCATGATGCGGCGCGCTCCACTGCCCAGGCTCGTGGAAAGTTGCGACCAGGGATCGTCAGTTAATTGCAGCGGAGGCGAAATTTCCGCTGGCCTGCCTTCAATGATTTGTGAAAGCGCGCGGCGCAACTCATTGCTGTTGGCGGGCTTTGGCAAGGCGCTGTCGAATGCATCGCGCCAGATGGAATGTTCCGTTGAGTCGGCCAGAAAAGCCGACATGGCCATGATCGGCGTCGACTGGCAGGGACCAACATGGGCCCTGATCTGCCGTGCCGCCGTAACGCCATCCATGTTGGGCATTTCAATGTCGAGCAGGATCAAATCAAATAGTGCAGCCTTGGCTTTTTCCACGGCCAATTCACCATCTTCGACGGCGACGACGGCAAAGCCCATGCGCTTTAAAAGTGCTTCGGTGACGATGCGGGTGGAGGCCTGGTCTTCGGCATAAAGCACGTGCCGCTGACTGCCATCGGCACGCCTGGCCAAATCACGGTATCCCGGCGTTTTTTCACGCGGTTTACGCAACGGCTGATTCTGCAACATACACACTCCCTGACGCCAACAAGACACCGCAGGGTAAATCTAGACGGACAAGTCTTGCACAGAGGTAAGCAGGCCGACGATTGTTCTGGCCATGCTTAACGTGATGTGAACTGCTTACTTGGTGCCGAACATCCGGTCTCCGGCATCGCCAAGTCCTGGTACAATATAGCCATGGCTGTCGAGGTGGGAATCCAGCGCCGCCGTAAAAATTGGCACGTCGGGATGTTGTTGGTGAAAATGCATGACACCTTCGGGGGCCGCCAACAGGGTGACGAGGCGTATGTCCTTGGCACCTTTTTCCTTCAGGCGCTTCACCGCAGCAGAAACAGAGTTTCCAGTGGCCAGCATGGGATCGACGATGATGGTGCGGCGTTCGGCGATATCTTCTGGAACTTTCAGATAATATTCGACGGGTTGCAGGGTTTCCGGATTGCGGTAAAGCCCGATGTGGCCGACACGGGCCGAAGGAATGAGCGACAACATGCCTTCGAGCAGACCATTGCCAGCCCGCAGCACGGAGACAATGACAAGTTTTTTGCCCTTCAGGATGGGGGCTTCCATTTCGGCCAATGGGGTTTCGATGATCTGGGTGGTCAGCGGCAGATCGCGGCAGACCTCATAGGCCAGCAAATGGCTGATCTCATGCAGGAGCTGGCGAAACACCGCCGACGGCGTGTGCTTGTCGCGCATCAAGGTGAGTTTGTGGACGACAAGCGGGTGATCGACGATGGTAAAATTTGACGGCCGGATGAATTTGACTTTGCTGGACATGAAAGACTCCTCACTCCTAGTTTGCCGCGTGGCCGAGGGCTTTCACAAGACAGGCGTCGGTGGCTTTCCACCATAATCGGCATAAATTTTGGATTTCCAGCAATTAATTGCTTGAACTCCGCCTGCTGCGGCACTAGGTAGCTGTAACACAATTAGTTACGGAATAGAGTCATGTCCAAACCCAGTATCCCCGCCGGAACCCGAATCGGCCACGTGCATCTGAAAGTCGCTGACTTGCAGCGGGCGATGGATTTTTATATGGGCGTTCTGGGTTTTGATCTCGTCCAGATGTATGGCGACCAGGCTGCGTTTGTTTCGGCGGGGGGCTATCATCACCATATCGGTCTCAACACCTGGGAAAGCCGGGGTGGTTCGCCACCGCCGCCGGGTTCAACCGGACTTTATCATACGGCGATTTTGTATCCGACACGGGTGGATCTCGCCAATGCCTTGAAGCGGGTTTTGGCGGCGGGTGTGGAACTTGATGGCGCGGCCGATCATGGCGTGTCGCTGGCCCTGTATTTCCGTGACCCTGACCAGAACGGCATTGAACTCTATTGGGACAAAGCGGAGGCCGAATGGCCGCGAGGGCCAGACGGCAAGCTGATCATGTCCAATGCCCGCATTGATCTCAAAGAATTACTCGCAACTGCAACTCAATAAGGAAAACAAAATGGCTAAAGTACTCGTTCTTTATTATTCCGCCTGGGGCCACATGGAAGCCATGGCCTATGCCGCTGCTGAAGGTGCCAGGGAAGCAGGCGCAACTGTTGACGTGAAGCGCGTGGCCGAAACCGTGCCTGAAGACATCCAGAAAGCCTATCATTACAAAATGGATCAAAAGGCACCTGTCGCCGTGCCGGATGATCTGGTCAACTATGATGCGGTGATTTTTGCAACGGGCACGCGTTATGGCATGATGACGGCGCAGATGAAAAATTACCTTGACCAGACAGGCGGCCTTTGGATGAAGGGCGCACTGGTTGGTAAAGTCGGTTCGGTGATGACATCATCGGCCACCCAGCATGGCGGTCAGGAATCAACCATACTCTCGTTCCACACGGTGTTGCTGCATCATGGTTTTGTCATCGTCGGTCTGCCCTATTCCTACACCGGGCAAATGGGCCATGACGAAATCCGCGGCGGCTCGCCGTATGGTGCCTCAACGGTCACCGGTGGCGATGGCTCGCGTCAACCTGCCCAACATGAGCTCGACGGCGCAAAGTTCCAAGGCAAGCGCGTGGCCGAGATTGCTGCGAAGCTGGCGGCGTAAAAAAACGTCCTCTCCCGTTTCTTCAACGGGAGAGGAAGGGACCCATTGCGTTGCAATGGGGAGGTGAGGGTGTGTGAAGCTGATTTGACTCCCCCTCACCTATCCCAAGTCACTTTGTTCCTTGGGCCCCTTTCCTCTCCCGCAAGCGGGAGAGGACGATAGGCAAGGCCACGGCCAACAGGTCGAGGTTTTCTGGTTGTCCGCAACCGATGCGGATACAGCGGTTGAGCGGAGCAACGCCGGGCATGCGGATGAA
>JANONM010000056.1:0-6270 GCA_031420855.1 Hyphomicrobiales bacterium | reverse complement strand
ACATGGTGCAGCGCTGCTCGATCACGCCGGCGAAACACTTTCGATTGAAATCACGCCAGGCAAGCTTGCACAAGTGCCGATGGAGAAGATCAAGCCGGTTCTGCAAATGCTTTTGCAGTTGGCGTCACGCGATCAACTTGACACCGCAAAACTGCGCATGCCCGCGCGCGATTTGGCGGCCCTGGCTGATTTTGAAAGCGGCACCAACGCCCATATTCCCTGGACCGGAGCCGAAGCCTTGCGCAAGCTGGCACGTGCCCTGACGCAACTGCAATCGCAGCCCACGAAGACGCCCGACAGTTTCAAAGCCTCGTTACGTGCCTACCAGCAACAAGGGCTGGATTGGCTGCAAGCGCTGCAAGGCGCCGGCTTTGGCGGGGTGCTGGCCGATGACATGGGGCTTGGAAAAACCGTGCAGGCCCTCGCCCATATCACCACGCTGAGGGCCGCAAAATTACTCAAGCACCCGGTGTTGATTGTCTGCCCAACATCGGTGCTGCCCAATTGGCAGGCGGAATTGACAAGTTTCGCGCCGAAGTTGACGGTGCTGCTCTGGCATGGTGCCATCCGCAAAACACTCAGCCCCCAAATCGGTGCACAGGATGTGATACTCACAAGTTATCCGCTGCTGGTCCGCGACATCGAGACGCTCAAAGAAAACAAGTTCAGCCTCGTCATCCATGATGAAGCGCAGATGCTCAAGAACCCCAAGACCGCCGGTTTCAAGGCCGCCAAGCAATTGCAGGCCGTGCAAACCCTGGCCATGACCGGAACGCCGGTTGAAAACCAGCTGACCGATGCGTGGAGCCTGATGGAACTGGTTACACCAGGGTTGCTCGGCAATCTCGACCAGTTCAACCGCAGCATCGCGAGGCCAATCACGCGGGACAATGATGCTGCGGCCAAGCGGTTTCTGGCGCGGCGGTTACGCCCCTTCATGCTTCGTCGCACCAAGGACCAGGTGGCCAGCGACTTGCCCGCCAAATCCGAAATTCCGGAGTGGATTGATCTCACTGAACCACAGCAGGCGATCTATGAATCGATGCGGCTGCTGATGCAGAAACGGGTGCGCGAAGAAATTGCCCGGGTCGGCCTGATGCGCTCCCATATCATTTTTCTTGATGCGCTTTTGAAACTGCGCCAGATTTGCTGTGATCCGCGGTTGCTGGCCGGACAAGACGCCAAAGTGGAAAATTCGGCGAAACTCTCCCGTCTCATGGAAATGTTGCCCCAACTCCTCGCCGAAGGACGTAAAGTAATTCTGTTCAGCCAGTTCACCTCGATGCTT
The DNA here is from genome assembly GCA_031420855.1 of Hyphomicrobiales bacterium. Lineage (GTDB taxonomy): Bacteria > Pseudomonadota > Alphaproteobacteria > Rhizobiales > Aestuariivirgaceae > Aestuariivirga. The sequence goes on along the minus strand of JANONM010000056.1, from coordinate 4,982 downwards.
GATCTGATCAAGCGGGAACTGGACCCGCTTGGTATCAGCTTTGTCGAAATTCGCGGCACCACCAAGGACAGGCAGGCCCCGGTCAAGGCTTTCCAGTCCGGTGAAGTGCCGTTGATACTGGTCAGCCTCAAAGCCGGCGGTACGGGCCTCAACCTCACCGCCGCCGACACGGTGATCCTTTATGACCCCTGGTGGAACCCCGCCGTTGAAGCCCAGGCCATCGACCGCGCCCACCGCATCGGCCAAACCAAACCCGTCTTTGTCCACCGGCTGATCGCCCGCGGAACGATTGAAGAAAAGATACTGTCGCTGCAAGACAAGAAGCGCTCCCTGGCCGCGACATTGTGGGGCGACGAAACAGACGCTGCAGGTTCAGCCAAATTGACGGAAGCGGATGTGCAGTTCTTGCTGGAATGAAGGGCAGAATGCTTTCGCACGCAGGCATTCTCTGTTCAGATGAAGGGGGCCAGATCATACCAACAGCAACTTGAATTGACCCTTCTTCTCTCTCCCCACAAGGGCAGGGAGAAGCTGTGTGTTTGCCTTTGTATTATCATCCGTAGACAGATCAAATATCCAATGTGTTTTCGGTTTCCCAGCGCGAAAAGTGAGCGGAATAGCTATCCCACTCTTTATGCTTGAGCTTGAGATAGGCCGTTGAGAATTCTTCGCCCATCATGGCCTTGAGAGTCTTGTCTTTGTCGTATTCGCGCAGCGCATCGAGCAAGTTCAATGGCAACTTTGGCGCGTCTTTCACGGTGTGACCCATTTGGTACATGTCAATGTCATGGCGCTTGCCGGGGTCAGCTTTGGTGCGCACCCCATCAAGGCCCGCAGCAATGATGACGGCTTGCAACAGGTAAGGGTTGGCGGCACCATCAGGCAAGCGAAGTTCGAAGCGCCCAGGCCCCGGCACGCGCACCATGTGGGTGCGATTGTTACCTGTCCAGGTCACACTATTGGGGGCCCAGGTTGCACCTGACGATGTACGCGGCGCGTTGATGCGCTTGTAACTGTTGACCGTCGGGTTGCAGATGGCGGCAAGTGCTGATGCATGTTTCATGATGCCGCCGAGGAATGTCCGTCCGCGCTCGGACAAGCCCAGCTCTTTGTCCTTGTCAGCAAAGGCGTTGGTTTTGCCATCCTTCGACCAGACCGAGATGTGGGCATGGCAACCAGAGCCCGTCAGTCCCTTGAAGGGCTTGGGCATGAAAGACGCGCGAAAGCCATGCTTTTCGGCAATCGATTTGGTCATGAACTTGAAAAAGGAATGCTTGTCGGCGGTTTGCAGGGCGTCGTCATATTTCCAGTTCATTTCAAACTGGCCAACGGCGTCCTCATGGTCATTCTGGTAGGCTTCCCAACCCATTTCCAACATGTAATCACAAATTTCCGCAATCACGTCATAACGGCGCATGACCGCCTGTTGGTCGTAGCAAGGCTTTTCTGCCGTATCATAGGGATCTGAAATCTGGCTGCCATCGGCCGAGAGAATGAAGAATTCAGGCTCAACCCCGGTTTTCACACGCAAGCCATCTTTGGCGGCTTCCGCGACCAGGCGCTCCAACACATTGCGCGGGGCCTGGTCAACAAGTTTGCCTTCCATGGTGGCGCGCGCTGCCACCCATGCCACATCTTTTTTCCACGGCAGTTGAATGGCCGATTCCGGATCAGGCACAGCCATCAAATCGGGGTGAGCCGGTGTCAAATCCAACCATGTGGCAAAACCGGCAAAACCTGCTCCATCAACCGCCATCTCATTGATGGCTTGCGTCGGCACCAGTTTGGCGCGCTGCCCACCGAACAAATCGGTATAGGACACCATGAAATATTTGACGCCCTTTTGCCTGGCCCATTTTGCAAGGTCTCTTGCCATTTTGATTTCTCCCTGAAGGCTTTTTTTATTTTTTAGAAACTGCCGTTGCGTCCGGGTATCCAGTTGGTTCCCGCGAGTGGAACTCCTGCCATGGCCGCTGCTTCAATGGTGAGCGAGCACAGGTCTTCCGGTTCCAGATTGTGAAGATGATTTTTGCCGCAGGCCCGGGCAATGGTCTGGGCTTCCAGTGTCATCACTTTCAGATAGTTTTTCAAGCGTCGGCCACCGAGAACCGGGTCAAACCGCCTGGACAATTCCGGGTCTTGCGTGGTGATGCCTGCCGGATCTTTGCCTTCGTGCCAATCATCATAGGCATCAGCCGTCGTGCCAAGCTTTTGATACTCGGCCTCCCATTTGGGATCATTGTCACCCAATGCGATCAGTGCCGCCGTGCCGATGGAAACGGCATCAGCACCCAGCGCCATGGCCTTTGCCACATCGGCACCAGACCGAATGCCACCCGACACAATGAGCTGTACCTTGCGATGCATGCCAAGGTCTTGCAGGGCCTTCACGGCAAGCGGAATACACGCGAGGATCGGCATGCCGACGTGTTCAATGAACACATCCTGTGTGGCCGCTGTGCCACCTTGCATGCCATCCAGCACAACAACATCGGCACCAGACTTCACGGCAAGAGCCGTGTCATAATAAGGTCGCGCACCGCCGACTTTCACATAAACCGGTATTTCCCAATCGGTAATTTCACGCAGTTCGAGGATCTTGATTTCAAGATCATCCGGCCCCGTCCAATCCGGATGGCGACAGGCCGAACGTTGGTCGATGCCCTTTGGCAAGTTGCGCATGTTGGCTACACGGTCTGAAATTTTCTGCCCCAGCAACATGCCGCCGCCGCCCGGCTTTGCACCCTGCCCCACAACAATTTCAATGGCATCGGCACGGCGAAGATCGTCAGGGTTCATGCCGTAACGGGACGGCAGATATTGGTAGACCAGGGTTTTGGAATGCCCGCGTTCTTCTTCGGTCATGCCGCCATCGCCTGTGGTGGTGGATGTTCCGGCCGCTGTTGCGCCACGTCCCAAGGCTTCCTTGGCTGGACCCGACAAGGCACCAAACGACATGCCGGCAATTGTCACGGGAATATCAAGATGGATCGGCTTTTTGGCGTGGCGTGTTCCCAGCCAAACATCAGTTGCGCATTTTTCGCGATAGCCTTCGAGAGGGTAACGGCTGATCGATGCGCCAAGAAACAACAGGTCATCAAAATGTGGCAAATGTCGTTTGGTGCCGCCGCCACGGATATCATAAATGCCAGTCGCTGCGGCGCGTCGGATTTCGGCATTCACGGCGGGTGTGAAGGTTGCAGAATAGCGTGGGGGTGTGCGTGGAAAATCCGTCATGGCTGTTCTCAATAATCCGACGCGTTGTCGATGTTGAAAGTGTAGAGTTTGCGGGCCGAGCCATAACGCCGGAATTGTTCGGGTTTGGCTTTGGCGTCAGCCTCGCCCCTTCTCAGCAAGTCTTCAAGCAGCTTTAAGTGTTCGGGTCGCATGGCTTTTTCGATGCAATCCGTGCCGAGTGTTTTGACACTTCCTCGCACAAACAAGCGGGCTTCATAAAGGCTGTCGCCCAAAGCTTCACCCGCATTGCCGAGCACAACCAAGTTGCCGGACTGCGCCATGAAAGCCGACATGTGACCGATATTGCCGTGCACAACGATATCGATGCCCTTCATCGAAATACCACAACGTGAAGAGGCATTGCCCTTGATCACCAGCAAACCGCCACGCCCTGTGGCACCGGCATATTGGCTCGCATCGCCATCAATGATGACAGTTCCCGACATCATGTTTTCAGCCACGCCGGGGCCGGCACTTCCAACAATGCGAATTGTCGCCTGCTTGTTCATGCCGCCGCAATAATAGCCTGTAGAGCCACGCACGGTAATGTCGATGGGGGCATCGACGCCTGCGGCAATGGCATGGGAGCCTTTGGGATTGATGATTTCCCAGGCTGTCATGTTGGTCTGGCCTTTCAAGGCATGCAACGACGCGTTCAGCGCGCGCAAGCCTTGTGCGCCGAGGTCAAACGTTTGCATTGCTTCAGCGCTCCCAGAAATAAACGGTGGCAGGTTCAGGCTCCCACACCCGCGCTTTGTCGATGCCCGGCAGGTTTACCAGGGCGCGATATTCAGAACCAAACGCCACATACTGGTCTGTCTCAGCCATCACGGCCGGCTTGCAGGCGATAGGATCACGCACAACACCAAAACCATTGTGGGTGCCAACAACGAAAGTGAAGAAGCCATCGAGATCGGTGAGAGTTGCCTGCATGGCATCACCGAGTTTTTCACCTTCTTGCAGTTTGTGGCTGATGAAGGCTGCTGCAACTTCGGTGTCGTTCTCGGTTTCAAATGTCATGCCAGCCCGCTTCAATTCCCGCCGCACAGAGTTGTGGTTGGACAGTGAGCCATTGTGCACCAGGCATTGGTCAGCGCCAGTCGAGAATGGATGGGCACCCATTGTTGTAACCGCCGACTCGGTTGCCATGCGGGTATGGCCGATACCGTGGGTGCCTGACATTTTTGACACGCCAAAGCGGGCAGCAACGTCTTTTGGCAGGCCAACTTCCTTGAATATTTCAATGCTCTCACCCGAACTCATGACCCTGCAGTTGGGGCGCAATTGCGTAAGGGCACTGCGGGCGGCATCCAATTTCCTGGCCGGCACATCCAGCACCGCGTGGGTGTTCTTGATCACGGCTTTCACCGGGCTGCCGAGTGACTTGCCCAGGTCTTTGGCGAGGTTCTTGAAATCTGTTTCCGGTTGGCTGGATTGAACTGTCAATTTTGCCCGCCCCTTTACCGGGCGGCCATAAATCGCAATGCCTGCCGAGTCGGGGCCGCGGTCGGTCATGGTGATCAACATGTCGGTTAACATGGCACCCAGCTGCGGTTCCAACTTGGGGTCCTTCAAAAACAAGCCGACGATACCACACATGACCATTATCTCCTGTTGTATTCGAAAAAGACGCTAGCACCGAACATTTCATCTTTCAACTGACAAGAAACTTTTTTCACCGTGAATGAGCCGCGGCTTGTTTGCGACGGAATGTTTAAACTGGTATGGGCCATGGGTATGCCCGC
>JANONM010000055.1:0-2076 GCA_031420855.1 Hyphomicrobiales bacterium | reverse complement strand
AAGGTCAAGGTAGTTCGTTGGCTCGTCCAACAGCAACACATCCGGCTGGCCAAACAGCGCCGCTGCCAAGGCCACGCGCATCCGCCAGCCGCCCGAAACCGCCGAGCAGGGGCCTGCCATTTGCTCATCAGTAAAACCAAGTCCTGCCAAAATGGCAGCGGCGCGGGCAGGAGCCGAATGAGAACCAATATCGGCCAGGCGCATTTGGATTTCAGAAATGCGATGGGGGTCAGTGGCCGTGTGGGCTTCTTCCAGAAGTTCTTCCCGCTCCACATCGCCTTGCAAAACAACATCGAGCAATGTTTCGCTGCCGCCGGGTGCTTCCTGGGCCACTGTACCAACCCTGGCATTGCGTGGGATGGATGTTGATCCCGCTTCCGCCGAAAGCTCGCCCAAGACAATTTTGAACAACGTGGATTTGCCGATGCCATTGCGGCCGACAAGCCCCGCCCGGTGACCCGTAGGCACGGTTAAGCTGGCATCCTCGAGTAAAACCCGGCCGCCAATCCGATAAGTGAGTCCCTGAACCTGTAACATGGGCGCTGGATAGCTGGATAAACGGCGAACAGCAATTCCATTGACACAAATATTGTTGCAGTGCACAAATGCCGGAAAATCCGACATTGAAATACAGCCATGAACATTCAGACCACGCATATTCTTGAAGACACGACCTACATTGATGGCATCACCGGAATGTTGCGGAATTTGCTCCGGCAAGTCATTCGCGAACGTGAGCCGACGGTTTTGACAATCCTTGATGACCCGGAAGCAGCTTCGGGCATCCCTGATCACCTGGTGGAACACGCGCTGCAAGTCATCGGCATCTGGCTGCAATTGATGAATGTGGCGGAAGAAAATGCCTCGATCCGCAACCGCCGCGAAATCGAACGACAGGGAGGACCGGATGAAGTGATTGGTTCCTTCGCCCATGCCCTTGCCCAGGCCGCAGCCGCCCATGTCACACCAGAAACCGTAGCCGAAATTCTTGCGAAGCTCGATGTCGGCCCCACCATCACGGCTCACCCTACCGAAGCCAAGCGTGTCACCGTTCTGGAAATCCATCGCCGGATCTATCTGAAGCTATATGAACTCGAAAGCCCGCGCTGGACACCGCGTGAACGGGACGCATTGCTCGCAGCCCTCAAGAATGAAATTGATCTTCTCTGGCTCACTGGCGAAATCCGCATTGAAAAACCTACCGTGGAAAGCGAAGTGGCTTGGGGGCTGCACTTTTTCCGCGAGGCCTTGTTTGATCGCACCCCTGCCATTTGCGAAAGCTTGCGTTTTGCACTGGGACGACACTTCCCCGAAGTCTCGCGCAATTTCAAGCCGCCGCTCAATTTCTCGTCATGGATTGGCGGCGACCGGGATGGTTATCCTTTTGTCACCGTGGCCACCACGCGCGACGCGTTGCAACAAAATCGCCATGCTGCTGTGGAACGTCTGGGCCTTCGCCTGCAAGAACTCTCCCAGTTGATTTCAGTAAGCTCCGATGAATGCCATCCGACGGCTGAATTTGTCGTACTTCTACAAGAGCAACTTTCCGCAAGCGGCGATGCCGAGACAATTGTCGCAAGAAACCCCACGGAACCCTTCCGGCAATTTTTCAGTGCGCTGCGCCTGCGCCTTTTGGATACCAATGGCAAAGGCAAAGCCAAAGCTTTTTCAAATGTCGGAGAATTTATCGCGCTTCTGAGCGGGGCCGAAAATGCTCTCTTTCAAATGAAGATTTACGGGCTTGCAACGAGCCTCATCCAACCCGTCAGGTGGGAAGCAGAAATATTTGGTTTCCGTACTGCCAGCCTTGATCTCCGTCAAAACACCACGGTGGTAAACCGCGTGTTGGCCGAAATCTGGAAAAAAATGAACCCGCTGGAATCAGCACCCGCACCCGTTCATGGTTCAAAGGAATGGACGGCCTGGCTGGCCGCCGAATTGGACAAGCCGTTGGGGTTTCTCCCGCGTTTTCAAAACATGTCGGAAGAAGCTACAGAGCTGCTGGGCCTGCTTGATCTCATTCGTGAAACGCTGAACGGGTCCGATCCTGAAGCCATTGGCACGTTCATCTTGTCG
>JANONM010000054.1:0-4673 GCA_031420855.1 Hyphomicrobiales bacterium | reverse complement strand
CCGAAGCCGTGTTGGGGGCGCGCGTCAAAACCCCAACACCTTCCGGTTCGGTGATGCTTGCCATACCCAAGGGATCGAATACAGGCGCAGTGCTGCGTCTCAAGGGCAAAGGTGTGGCCCGTCGTGGCGGCAATGGCGATGGGTTGGTCACACTCAAAGTCATGCTGCCGCAGCAACCAAACCTCGAACTCGAGGCGTTCCTCGCAACATGGACACCGGGACCAGGCTATGATCCGCGCCGGGAGATGCTGTCATGATCATTACCAGAATGGAATTTCTCAGCCGGACCAGACTCGATCAACATACGCTCGACATCTGGATTGAAGAAGAGTGGCTGGTTCCGGAGAGGGCCGACGCCGAACTTGCTTTTTCAGAAACAGATGTCGCCCGCGCCCAACTTATTTCAGATTTGATTGCCGAAATGGGCGTCAACAGCGAAGGCGTGGGCGTCATCCTGCACTTGTTGGATCAAATGCACGGCTTGCGATCTGCCATGGCAAACCTTGTGGATGCCGCGCGACACAAGGATGGACGCGAAACGTGAGGTCCCTTTGGAACCAAATGCCGCCTGCACCGTTATCTACACTGTAACCAACGCACAGGATAATATTCATGAGCAACCAGCATTTCCATGCCGTCATGTGGATTGACCACCGCGAAGCACGGGTGTTCCACTTTGGTCGCGACGATGTTGAAACTTTGGTGTTGCAACCCGAGAAGCCGACACGCCAAGTCCATACCAAGTCTAACACGATTGGAAGTGGCCATGAAGTCCTCGCCAAGGAATTCCTGCACGCCGCAGCCCAATCTATCGCCGACGCAGGTGCCGTTCTCATCACCGGGCCTTCCAACGCGAAAACCGAATTGATGGCGCACATTGAAAAACATGATCCCAAACTTTTGAAAATCATCCTTGGTGTCGAAACCGTCGATCACCCGACTGACAACCAGCTCGTCGCTTACGCCCGCAAATACTTCAAGTCAGCCGACCAGATGCATTCCAGTTGATCGGCGGTCCGTTGGTGTGGTTCTGATTGCCACGATCACGTTGTTTTTGGATAAAACAGCTCCAAACCAGCGCAGGGTGCGTCCAGCTGCTCCACCTGGCCTTTTGAAACTTCCGTGACCAGAATTTTTTTGCCGTCACGCGAGAAGGCCAGATTGGTCGGGCATGGTCCGTCGAGCAGCAAGCGCTCTGCCACCTTGCCGTTCTTGTTCAGCACGGTGATATTCTTCTGTCCATAGACAGCACAATAAAGCCGCCCGTCCACGCCAAATTTCATGCCATCCGGACCTTTGAAACCCGTCTGTTTGTCCTTCTGCAGCACATTGCCAAAGACTTCGCGTTTCGGTTTCTTGCCGCTGAATACATCGTAGGCGTAAACTTCACCTGTGAAAGAAGCATTGGCATAAAGCGTGTTGTCGATGCCAAAGCAGATGCCATTGGTGAAGCGGATTTTACGGTCGATCACGCGCTCGATTGTCATCTTGCGGGGATTGATCTGATAGACGCGGCCATCCCATTTCAAATTCATGAAGTCATCGACAAAATTCTGGCCGTCAAGAAAGTCCGAAATCGCCATGCCGGAGTCAGTCATGTAGAGCAGACCATCAGGGCCAAAAACCAAATCATTCGGGAAATAAAAGCGGCCATGCTTGTCATCCCCTTCAAGTCGCTTCAACTCCTTGCCATCCGGATCAATGCAGACCAGCGCCCGCTGACCCGCTTCGGCAATCCAGATCAGGCCTTCACCATCAACCGCCAGGCCATTGGGTCTGCCGCCTGTGTTCTTGATGACCGTGCGTTCGCCTTTGGCGCTGAGTTTCGTGACGTTCAGTGTGTTGTGCGACATCTCCGTCACATACATCGAGCCGTCCGTCAGCGAGATCGGCCCTTCCGGTGCGCCAATGTTCTTTGCAAATATTCCTGAAGCCATTTAGTCCTCCCGCGTGTCACAACCAGTTTTGAATGTTTTCAACGATCTTCGATGTTGAGATGCCATAGCGATCATGCAGCGTCGGCAATGCCCCTGCATCCAGAAATTCATCGGGCAAGCCGATGTGGCGGAAGCGCCCATGAAACCCATTGAGCACAAGATGCCGTGCGACGGCTTCACCAAGACCGCCTATGATTGTGTGGTTTTCGGCGACCACCACGGCACGCCCCGGCTTCAGCGCCTCGCGCAGAATGGTTTCAACATCAAGCGGCTTGATCGTGCCGACATGAAGAACTGCCGCCTTGGTGTCTAAGTGCAAAAGTCGTTCAGCTGCCTCAAGCGCACGCATGGTCATCAAGCCGCTGGAGATGAACAGCACATCACTGCCGTCCACCAGCAGCTTGGCTTTTCCGATTTCAAACTGATAGTCGTATTTGTCGAGTACCAGCGGCACCTTTCCGCGCAATAGCCGGAGATAAACCGGCCCTTGATGCGCTGCCATGGCAGGTACGGCCTGCTGGATTTCCAGTGCATCACAAGGATCAATGATAGTCATGTTGGGCAGGCCCCGGAAGATTGCCAGGTCTTCCGTCGCCTGGTGGCTGGGGCCATAACCTGTCGTCAACCCCGGCAATGCACAGGCGATTTTCACATTCAGGTTTTCTTCTGCAATCGCCATACAAATAAAGTCATAGGCCCGGCGCGACGCAAACACGGCGTAAGTTGTGGCATAGGGCACGAAGCCTTCCCGCGCCAGGCCGGCAGCAGCCCCCATCAACAACTGCTCGGCCATGCCCATCTGATAGAAGCGGTCAGGGTAGGCTTGCGCAAAGATGTGCAGGTCAGTGTATTTGGCAAGGTCGGCGCTCATGCCAACGATGTCGGGCCGGGTCTTTGCAAGTTCTACAAGTGCATGGCCGAAGGGTGCCATGCGCGTGGGTTGGTCATCTCCCGCAATGGAGGCGATCATGGCGGAGGTTTTCAGCCGTTCGCCCTGCGCGACAGTTTGCGGATGTTTGTATTTGTCGCGCTTCATGCGGGCCTCCCGGCGTCAAGAACGGCCAGTGCCTTGTCCCACTCTTCAGGCTCCACACGCAGGAAGTGGTTGTGTTCGCGGGCCTCCAGAAAATCCACGCCCTTGCCCATCTTGGTGTCGCAGATGATGATGCGTGGTTTCCCTTCGCCAAGTTCACGCGCAGTTTTGAAGGCGTCAACAAGTGCTGGAATGCTGTTGCCATCAACCCGCTGCACATGCCAACCGAAAGCCGCGAATTTCTCATGCAGGGGTTCAAAATTGAGAATGCCCTTCGACGGCCCGTCGGCCTGCATGTTGTTCACATCAACAATGGCGATGAGATTGTTCAAGCCGAAACTGGCGGCAGACATGGCGGCTTCCCAGGTGGAGCCTTCATCCAGTTCTCCATCGGACAGAAGATTATAGACAAAGCTTTGCGATGCCTTCCGCTTCAATCCGAGGCACATGCCGACAGCAATGGAAAGCCCCTGCCCCAGTGAACCGCCGGAAATTTCCATGCCCGGCGTATAGGTCGCCATGCCAGACATGGGCAGCCGACTGTCATCTGAACCATAGGTGTCAATTTCGCCTTCCGGAATGATGCCAGCCTCAATCAAGGCGGCGTAAAGTGCAATGGCATAGTGCCCGATGGAGAGAAGAAAGCGGTCGCGCCCTTGCCATTCTGGTTCCTGCGGGCGGTAGTTCAAAGCCTCGAAATAGGAAACCGCCAGCACATCTGCCACGCCCAGTGCCTGGGCGATGTAGCCCTGGCCTTGCACTGCTGCCATGCGCAAGGCGTGGCGGCGGATGTTATGGGCCCGCAGTTCCAGGCTGGTGTTTGAGCGGTCATGGTTCATCTCAAATCACCTGGTCAGTTTCAGGATCGATGAGCACGCAGCGGTTCATGTCAAGCGCGTAGTCAAGTTTCGCCCCCTGCTCATGCACATCATGGGCACCCAGTTCTGCCGTAACAGCAACATTGCCGAGGCGGGAAGTGACATAAGTACGCGTGCCCGTGGGTTGTATCAGATCTGCCACGGCTTTGACGCGCACATGGCCAACTGCCAGCGCCCCGCGTCCGGCGCGTGTAAAGTGTTGCGGTCTGATGCCCAACAGGATTTTCTTGCCGTGCGCCGCCAGCACCGGCATGCGGTCACCAGGCAGGACGAGGGCTTCACCTGTCGGCAACACCACAGCAAGGGTTTTGCCTGACTTTCGCAGTTCAGCTGGAATGAGGTTGATTGTGGGTGAACCGAGAAAGCCCGCAACAAACCCCGTCATTGGTTTTTCGAACAGCTCCAGCGGTGATCCCTGCTGTTCAATCCGTCCATCACGTAACAATACAATCCGGTCAGCCAGCGTCATGGCTTCCACTTGATCATGGGTGACATAGATCATCGAGGTGCCAAGGTTGTTGTGCAGGCGCTTGATCTCACCACGCATCTCATCACGCAGTTTTGCATCAAGGTTGGAAAGTGGTTCATCGAAAAGAAAAAGTTGTGCCTGCCGCACAATGGCGCGACCTATGGCAACACGCTGCCGTTGCCCGCCTGACAATTGCCGGGGGAAGCGTTCCAGCAGTGGCGTGATGCCCAGCATGGACGCAGCATCATCAACGCGCTTGCTGATTTCCGTTTCGTTGAATTTTCGTGCCCGCAAGCCAAACGCAATATTGTCAAAAACCGTGAGATACGGATAAAGCGCGTAATTCTGGAACACCA
>JANONM010000053.1:0-4752 GCA_031420855.1 Hyphomicrobiales bacterium | reverse complement strand
CAATACAACACCTCGGGCTCGCCCGTCTTCCTGCAAAAGGGTTGTGCCTTTGCTGTGGAACACGGTGATGATTTTGTCGATTCCCAAGTTGCGACTGCCCGCAAGAATCGTGATGTTGTCGTCGCCGCCTTCCAGCAAAATTCCCGCCTGCGCTTCCAGGTGCCGGATGGCGCGTTTTACATGTTCTTCGCCATCGACGGCATGACCGATTCACTCGCCACCTGCCTGCGCCTCATCGATGAAGCCGGCGTCGGCTTCGCCCCCGGTGGCACCTTCGGCCCCGGCGGCGAAGGGTTTCTGCGCATGTGTTATTTGAAAAATGCCGACACGCTCAACCAAGGTCTGGCGCGTTTTGACCGCTGGCTAAAGCATGGTCAGGTTATTTGAGTGCTGCCTTCAGGGGTCTATTGGAAAACCAGGTTTTTGACTCATCAACCTTCCGCCGCCTTGGGCGACGTCATACCAACGGCAACTTGAATTGACACTTTTTGATTGCTTCAGCCTGCCCAGAAATCCCCTTCCCCTTGTGGGTGTTCAGACCACTGAAATTGCGCAAAATTCTTTCCTCGACTCAGCCGCCAAAGCGACCCCCACCCCTGCCCCCCACGTCGTGGCTATCGTATTCACACGTCTTTCTTGACGTTGAGCTGCGAGTCTGAATCTTTGTGCTTGCCTGATTTTGAGGGAGGCGAGCATGATGGATTGTCCGGTTGGCGGGTTTGGCGACTTGCGGCTCGAAAAAGGGGGGTGCGGTTGTTGCGCTCGATGGTGGAGCAACCTTGGCTATGTGCGGAAGCTGGGACACAGCCGTGCGGGTGAGATGCAAATTCACCGTTTGCTGCGCAACCGGAAAGTGACGGTCGACAAACTGGCTGGGCAGGCGGGTTTGCGCACGGGCCAGCTTGCGCAAGGCCTTGATGTGATTGTGATTCAGGACACGTGTGAGATCAGCGTGCCTGAATCACAATCACATCAATGTGCCGGAGGCAGGCCGCGTGGGGTTTGGCCCGGTGGGTCGCGGTGGTGCGGTGCGTGGGATTGCATCCGGGCAAGTGAGAACCGCTCGAGGTGCCGCCAATCGGTCGCAATTTGTTGGGCTTTGCCGCTGGCGGAATTGACTTGTCGCGGCGTGGTGCCTAGAGGTTCGCGTCATATTCCAAGGAGCTTCCCTCATGAAAGTACTGGTGGCGGTCAAACGCGTCGTCGACTACAACGTCAAAATTCGTGTGAAGGCCGATGGCTCGGGTGTAGAACTCGCCAACGTCAAGATGTCGATGAACCCGTTTGATGAAATCGGCGTGGAAGAAGCCTTGCGTCTCAAGGAACAAGGCAAGGCGACGGAAATCATCGCGGTTTCCATTGGACCACAGCAATGCCAGGAAACCCTGCGCACCGCCCTTGCCATGGGGGCGGACCGGGCCATTCTGGTGAAGCATGACGAACTCATCGAACCCCTGGCCGTTGCCAAAATCCTCAAAGCCATTGTAGACGCCGAAAAGCCCGAAATCGTCATTCTTGGCAAGCAGGCGATTGATGATGATGCCAACCAGACGGGACAAATGTTGGCGGCGTTGTTGGGCTGGCCACAGGCCACGGCTTGCTCGAAGCTGGAACCCGGTTCGGGTGAAGCCGCCATTACCCGGGAAATTGATGGCGGCTTGCAAACCCTGAAAGTCAAGATGCCGTTGATTGTCACGACCGATCTGCGCCTGAACCAGCCGCGCTATGCGTCGCTGCCCAATATCATGAAAGCCAAGAAGAAGCCGATGGATGAAAAGACCCCGGCTGATTACGGCGTTAATCCAGCACCACGCCTCAAGGTGTTGACCACGGTTGATCCACCCAAACGCGAGGCTGGAGTGAAAGTGAAATCCGTGGCTGAACTGGTTTTGAAACTCAAAGAAGCGGGAGCACTCTGACCATGGCGGTTCTTCTGATTGCCGAACACGACAATGCGTCGTTGAAGGATGCAACCCACAAGGCACTCACAGCGGCCCTGCAGATGGGGGGTGATGTGCATGTGCTGGTGGCTGGCCACAAGGCTGGTGCTGTCGCTACCGCTGCTGCAAAACTTTCCGGCGTGAAAAAAGTCCTGCATGTAGAATCGGCCCATCTGGAAAGGCCACTGGCCGAACCCATGGCTGCCACTATTGTATCGCTGGCATCGGGCTATGATCACATCATTGCCCCTGCCACAACCAATGGCAAAAACTTCATGCCACGGGTTGCAGCACTTCTGGATGTCATGCAAATCTCTGATATTTCCGAAGTCAAATCTGCCGATACGTTTGTGCGTCTGATCTATGCCGGCAATGCGGTGCAGACAGTGCAATCGACGGATGCCAAGAAGATCATCACGGTGCGCACCGCCTCATTCGCCGCCACTGGTGAAGGAGGCTCTGCCAGCATTGAAGTGGTCAAGGCTGCCGCTGATCCCGGGCTTTCATCCTACGTCAGTGAAAACCTGACCCAGTCAGATCGTCCTGAACTCACCTCAGCCAAGATCATCGTATCGGGCGGGCGCGGCATGCAGAATGGCGAGAATTTCAAGATGCTGGAAGCCGTGGCCAAGAAGCTGAATGCGGCTGTCGGGGCCTCACGGGCTGCGGTTGATGCGGGCTACGTTCCCAACGACTACCAGGTCGGGCAAACCGGCAAAGTGGTGGCTCCCAATCTTTATATAGCCGTTGGCATTTCAGGAGCCATTCAACATTTGGCTGGCATGAAGGATTCAAAGATCATCGTTGCCATCAACAAGGACGAAGAAGCACCGATTTTTCAGGTGGCGGATTATGGCTTGGTGGCAGATCTGTTTACGGCGGTGCCGGAACTGGAAGCAGCACTGGGCAAGCTCGGAAAGTAATACCAACGGGCACTTGATTTAACTTTTTTTGATTGATCTCGCTTGCTCAGAAATCCCCTCCCCACAAGGGGCACTGCTGTCCGGGGAAAGTTTTGCGCTTTGAAACATGCGTGGCGTTTCATTGGCCCGCTTGAGATTGGCAAAATTCAAACCCAGAATCGTCGACGCCCTAAAACCGTCATTCCAAACGCCCGCTCTTTGCGGGCGATTTGGAACCCCGCTTTGTCGACCACAAGCATAACTCATTGATATGAAGCGGGGTTCCAACGCGCATTGCGCAAGGGCTACGCTGGACTGAAATGATGTGTGGACGGCCTCCGACGGCGTCAAATGTGCCATACTGGGAGTTGTAACAACGCAAGCAAGAGGAGACCGTCCATGGAACATATTGGCACGATTGGGTTAGACACCGCCAAGTCTGTTTTTCAGGTTCACGGCCTGGATGAGAAGGGCAATGACAGTTTGGTGAAGCGGCTGAAACGCCGTGAGATGCTGGCGTTCTTTGCCAAGCAGCCTGCTTGCACTGTGTCGCTTGAAGCGTGCGGTTCCTCCCACTATTGGGGCCGCGAGATCAAGGCGCTGGGCCATGTAAAGCTCTGGGTCATGTAAAGCTCTGGGCCATGTTGTGAAGCTGGTGCCGCCGCCCTTTGTCAAACGCTTCCTGTCGGGCCGGCGCAAGACCGATGCGCGGGATGCCAAGGCTACTTTGCCCAGGGCCCATGCCGGACAAAGTACTGACTTGCGAGCGGTTCCGGTAAAGAGCCAAGACTAACAGGCTGGACTAACAGGCTGGACCAACAGGCTGGACCAACAGGCTGAAGGCATGGCCGTCAAGGTACGTGGCCTTCTGGTGCGCCAGCGCACGCAGATCGGCAACAGCTTGCGGGCCATGATTGCCGAGTTCGGCCACATCTCTGCCATTGGCGACAAAGGTCTTGGGCGACAAAGGTCTTGAGGCTTTGATCGGGCGTGTTGAAAGCGGCGATGCAGAGGTTCCAAAGGCAGCTCTTGAAGCGTTGGCTGCATCGGTCCGGCACTGGCGGGGCCTGGGCGAAGAGATAGCCAAACTGACGGCGCTTCTGCTGGCCAAGGCCAAGGCTGACCCGGTGGTCAAACGTCTGATGGCAGTTCCGGGTGTCGGGCCTCTGGGGGCCCTGGTGTTTGTCAACAAGGTCAACGATGCCAAACGCTTCAAGTGCGGGCGTGATTGTTCTGCCTGGCTTGGCTTTGTGCCGAATGAGCATTCAACGGCAGGCAAACGCCGCTTGGGATCGATCACCCAAGAGGGCGATGAAGGCTTGCGAACGCTGATGGTGCTCGGCGCAGCTTGCGTTCTGATGCATGCCAGACGCAATCCCAGCCGCAATCCGGCCACGGCTTCTCCCTGGGTGGTGGAACTCTTGAAGCGCAGGCCGTTCAAGGTCGCAGCTGTGGCTTTGGCGGCCCGCAATACGCGCATGCTGTGGGCCCTGCTCAAACATGGCACGGAGTTCAGGCAACATCACGCCACTGCGATAACACCGCCAACCGCACTTGCGGCCTGAATTTGGCAGCCTGAATCTGGCAGCGACCAATTGCAATACCGGGCTGTGGAAATGTGGACAAGACAAGAAAGCGTCGTGCCCACAGTCCCACAGCAGAACAAGAGAAGAAGAAGAAGAAGCGGACATTTGACGTGCTACATAAACCGGACAACTTGATTGGCTATCGACACAACTTGAGTTTTATACTTTGCAAGGAGCCCCGAAGCTGAGATGGCAACAGACTGGAAACAAAATGCAGGACACTCCGCCCCGTCATCGTGCACCTCAGCACGCTGGAATGATTGGAACCTGCGTTGCGGAACACATCTTGGCCCGCAGCCCAATGCTGCACATAGAGGCCGTATA
>JANONM010000052.1:0-3635 GCA_031420855.1 Hyphomicrobiales bacterium | reverse complement strand
CTTGCGGGGCATATTCACGCTGCGCCAACAGGAAGTGCGCTGGCTTTACCAAGAGGGTGCAAACGCGGTTTTTCCGGAGGCCTTTGCCAAATTCCGCAGTGTTATCCCGCAGGAGGAATGGCATGATCTGGTCTCGGCCTACCACAGGCGGCTCACCGGGCTGGATGCGCATGGGCGGCAGCACTGTGCCTTGGCCTGGAGCGCCTGGGAAGCCGCGTGTCTCACATTGCTGCCCAATCCATCCCTCGAAGCCCAATTCGCCGACCCGCATTTCGCCGAAGCCTTCGCACGGATTGAATGTCATTATTTTTTCAACAAGGGCTTCTTCTCCCATGATGGAGCGCTGCTCGATGGCATGGCGAAAATCAATCATCTGCCGGGCACAATCATCCAGGGCCGCTATGACATGGTCACCCCTGCAGTCACGGCATTTGAACTGGCGCTGGTTTGGCCAAAGGCGGTTTTGCAAATGATTGCAGATGCCGGACATGCCACAGCTGAGCCGGGAATCACCGACGCCCTGGTTCGTGCGACGAATGCGTATTTGGCCACCGCAGATTCTGGCAGGTGAAGCGGCCGCTGCAAACTGCACATTGCAGTTTTTTGCTAAACTATTGATAGATTGTTATTTTTGTCTTGAGCATGGAAAATGCCCGATTCTGATGAACACCAAATCGCCACAAAATGGTCCCGCAATGGCCCTATCGCGGCTACTTTATCGACCCATTCCAGCGCCACTTTGAGCCTTGATCCGGCGGGGATCGAAGCAGTGATTTGTAGCCAGCGAGACTTGGTATTGCGTGTTGGCTCCACTGATTTTTCCCCATCGACGTTTGTATGCGTTGTCAAAGAATTGTTCCGCGTCGGGCTCCTGTCGCCGTCCCGAGCTCAATGCGGATCAGTAAGGCCCGTCGTTGCTTGATTAAGCGGTGACGGGCCTTTTTCATTTTGGGGCTTTTCCTTTTTGGGCCTGGTTCTGTTATAGAACAAAACATGACCCTTGATTCTCCCGTTTTGATTATTGGTGCCCGCAGTTTCAGCCTTTTCGAGGTGGGGCTGGCGGTTTCGTTGCTGGCATTCACCCTGCTGCTGTTTGCCGTGTATTTTGCCTGGCGGGGCACCAGGGGGCGGGCAGAGGAGCAACTGGAAACATCGCAACGCACCGCTGATCTCGAAATGCGTCTGGCAGAACTTTCAGGCTCGTTGCAGAGCTTTGCCTCACAGGCGCAGGGCAACACGGTGCATTTGCAACGCACCCTGGATGAGCGGCTTGACATGGTCAGCCAGCGCGTTGGCTCCGGCCTCAGCGAACAATCTGAACGCACGGCTTTGTCGCTCGGCCAACTCAATGAACGCCTCGCAGTGATTGATGCGGCACAACGCAATATCACATCGCTCTCCAGTGAGATGATCAGTCTGAAGGACATCCTTTCCAACAAGCAGGCCCGCGGGGCCTTTGGCCAGGGCCGCATGGAAGCCATCATCCGCGATGGTTTGCAAACCAAGGCGTTTGAGTTTCAGGCCACCTTGAGCAATGGCACACGGCCTGATTGCCTGATCAGCCTGCCGGATTCAAAATTACGATTGGTGATTGATGCCAAGTTTCCGCTGGAAGCCCATTCCGCCTTGTTGGCGGCAAAGGATGATGGCGAACGCAAGGTGGCAGAGGCGCGGTTGCGCCATGACATGGCGCGGCATGTCAAAGACATTGCCGAGAAATATCTGATCACCGGCGAAACCCATGAGACTGCTGTTTTGTTTGTGCCCTCCGAATCAATTTATGCTGACTTGCATGAGCGGTTTGAGGATGTGGTGCAGAAGGCCCACCGCCAGCGCATCATCCTCGCGTCACCCAATGTGTTGATGTTGCTGATCCAGACCATGCAGGCCATATTCAAGGATGTGGCGATGCGTGACCAGGCCCATGTCATCAAGGCGGAAGTTGGCAAGCTGATGGAAGACGTCACCCGCCTGAAAGACCGCGCCATGGATTTGCGCCGGCATTTTGACATGGCCAATGGCGATCTCGAAAAGCTTGGGGTTTCGGCTGACCGGATTTCCAAACGGGGCGTGCGGATTGAAAGTCTTGATCTGGAAGAAGTCGACGCCAAGCTGGAAGCGCCGCGTCCAAGGTTGATCACTACGGGGTGAGAGCCTGGGTTACTTGCTCAAATAAACCTCTGCGGTAATCGCCTGTTTCACGGCATCAAAGGCTTTGGCCAGATCAGCTTCATCATTGGCGATAAAAAAGTGCTTGTCGGGATCGGTTGAACAATTTTTCAGGCGCTTGCGGGTTGTGCTGTCATCAAGGTCAAAGGCCATGGTGATGATGGTGATGCCGTCTTTTTTGGCGGTGGTGCAGAGTGATTCCAGATTTGTTTCGCCTTGCGCCACGCTGCGAATGCCTCCGGGACCAAAGCCGGGTTCGGTCTGCATGCCATCGGTGAGGACGACCATGAATTTTTCGGTTTCACCATCTTTGAACGATGCGCCTTGGGTATAGGGCGCGTTGGGCGAGAGCATGTGATAGCCAAACTCCACGCCCACGGCGATGTGGGTCCAGGCATAGGGCTTCATGATGGCAAGCTGATTGGTGACGATTTTGAACTTGTCGGTGAGATCTACGGTTTGCAAATTGTTGTCGACATAGCCCTTGCAGCCCCAAGCCAGATGTTCGGGGGCTTGCGCCTGTTTCCATTTGGATCCGGCGTCAGCGTTTGGTGTTGCAACAGTGGTGTTGAAAGGGAACTTGCGGTCTTGCGTGCATCCCGTCCATGTACCCGTACCAATAGCTCCCAGCACATGGGCCTTGGGCAAGGTTGTATAGACGTGATGGGAAAACGGCACGAGGCCAAATTTTACCTTGTCGGCAGCCGATGCTGCGAGATCATTGACGAGGGAAGTCGCGGCGTTCTTCATGGCGACATATTTGACCTGCTTGCCGGAAACCTCGCCCATGGAGCCGGAATAATCCAGCACCATGACGATCTCGGCTTTCTTATCGCTGGCCAAACCCACTTCAGCCCTGCTGATGGCATCCATGGTGTCGATGCCGGCCAGTTGCATGAAGGCCATCGGCAGTTTGACTGTGGCGTCAGATTTAACAATGCCATCGACAATCTTGAAATTTGCGGTGACGGGATAACCTGCCGCCGCACCATGGGCGATATTGGCATCAAACATGGCCTTTGCCGCCGCGATGCGGGCGCCGTCAGTTTTCAGGTTTGATCCGGCAGCGGCCAGTGCGCCAGCATCGATTGACGATTGCAAGTGGGTTTGCGCTGAGTTGAAACGGGCCATGTCGATGGCAGCACCCGCCGCCAAAAACAGCGGCAGGGCCGCCAGGGCATACATGATGGCCACGTTGCCAGAGGAGTCTTTCAGAAAGGACTTGAAAGGCCTTGCGAGATGATTGACGATTTTCATGGTGGCGCTCCTGTCTCAATCCGGCACATATGGCCGGGGTATGAAAGAGACGAAGCAAGCGCTGGTCCTGATGACGTCAGGTCAGGTGGTGGTGTGATGAACTGGTTAGCCAAGTGTTAACGGGATCGGCTAGAGCCTCGGGCGGTCAGTTAAATCCAAAAATTACGTCATTCCAAACGCGAGTGTAGCGCAGCGGAACGAGTGATTTG
>JANONM010000051.1:0-2613 GCA_031420855.1 Hyphomicrobiales bacterium | reverse complement strand
GGGCGATAATATGGTCTGCCGCAATTGCGGTGATGTAACCGCCCGATGCCGCCACCGTATCCATCACAGCCACCGTGGGCTTTTCCTTCGCAATGGCCCGCAATTCTTCATAGAGAGCTTCAGACCCAGCCGTCGTTCCGCCAGGACTGTTAATGCGAATGATCAGGCCTTTTACATTTTCATCTTTTTTGAGGGCACGGATGAGATCGAGCTGTTTCTGTTCCCCGGTGATCAGGCCATCCACATGCAATCTCGCAATGTGGGCCTCCCGCGGTGTTTTGTCGAAATACACTGCGGCGACAATGGCCAATCCAAGCAGCGCAAGACAGCCAATGCCAAACAACCGCCAGCGACGGCGGCTTTTTTTCAAACTCAGATGGTTGATAACGTGGTCAATATCGGAAGCAGTCATGTTGGAAAGCCAATCTGTTGCGGCAGCAAATCAGTGGCAATGTTAAACTGCTTCACCCCGTTCCGCCAGTCTGGCATTTTCCTTGATTTGCGCGGCTTTTGTTTCTTCGCGGCGTTTCAGGATTTCGTAAGTGATGGCACCCAGAAGCGAGATCGTAATGATGATCACCGCCAAAGCCGAAAGCACTGGCGTCGTACCCTGCCGCACTTCACCCGCCAACACCGTCACGAGAGTCTTGTCAGCCAAAATGGCGAAGGTTGTTGTGTTGTAATTTTCGAAGGACGACAAAAATCCGATCACCGATGCCGAGAGCAGGGCAGGCTTCAAAAACGGAATCAGGATATGCCAAAACACCTGCGGATAGGATGCACCCAAATCCAGCGCTGCCTCTTCCTGGGCGCGATCAAACCGCGTCAACCTTGCCATGATAATCAACAAGCAATAGGCCGCAACAAAACTTGATTGGCCAAGGATCGACAGCACGATGCCCTTGTAGAATATGGCCTTAGTTACATCGGTGACGCCCATGACATCTTTCCAGAAAATCACCGTGGAAATGCCGATGATCACACCCGGCGTCAGCAGGGGTGAAACAGTGACAAGGTAGAACAATCCCCGCGCCCGGTGATAAATCTGGTTCATCATGATAGAGGCGGCAAGCCCGACTGGCACCGAAATCGCCACCACACCAATGCCGATCCAGATCGAGTTCTGCAAGCCCTCCATCATCGCCCGGTGGTTCCACAGCTTGACGAACCAGTCGAGCGTAAAGCTTTCGAAGGGATAGGCTTGCGGATAGTTGGGTGTATTGAAGGCGGTGACCGACATAACCAGCAGCGGACCAAACAGATAGAGAAAAAAGATCAGGATATAAAAAGCCAACATGCCCTTCATGACATATTTGGAACTCATCGGATGGCCTCGCCAAGTTTCACCTTGAACAAGCGCAACATGCCCATCACAAAAATGATGCAAGCGGCCAGCAGGATGAACGCATAGGCCGAGCCGCGCGGCCAGTTGAAGGCCTGGAAGAAGAAATCATAAACCACCGAAGTGAACCACAGGGTGTTGGGTCCACCGAGGAATTGCGGTGCTGCCAGCGAACCTGCGGCCAGCATGAACACCATGGTGCAGCCCGAGGCAATGCCGGGCTTGGCATAGGGGATCACCACGTCCCGGTGGATTTTCCACCACGGCGCACCCAAATCCCGCGCCGCTTCAATCTGGTTTTTGTCCAGGCTCTCGATCGCGTTGTAGAGCGGGAACATCATGATCAGCAGATAGCCGTAGGAGAGACCGAGATAGAGGCCCGTATTGTTGTAAAGAAAATCAATGGGGGCGTCTGTCAATCCCGACCACATCAACAGCTGGTTGATCAGGCCCTTTGACGTCAGCAACAGCCGCATGGAAAAGGCCCGCAATATTTCGTTGACCCAATAGGGAACAATAAGGCCCAGCATCAACAGCCGCACTTTCTGAACCGAACCCACCTGCGCCATGAAATAGGCAAGCGGATAGCAGAAGGCCAAGTTGAAAACCGTGACGTCTACTGAAGCAATGAGAGAAAATACAAACGCCCCCATATGGTTGGTGTTCCATTGGTTGTCGGACGGCGACACAAAGAAGGATTTGTATTGGGCAAAGGTCAGATAGTCTTCGGGTCCACCGCGTTTGGGCAAAGGCAAACGCGGATGAAAACTTTCAACCACCATGTAAAGATAAGGCAACACCACGAGGAACAAGGTCCACAGGGCCACAAGAAAAATAAAGATCAGGCCCAGCGTCATGCCATTGCGTTCGAAATAGCCCTTGTGGTTGGGGTCGTGGGCAAGTTTCGACTCGTAGCGCGACATGGCCCAGAACAGGCCGATAACGATAACGGGCAGCAAAAATACGAGGAGGCGGCTACTCACGGGCCAATTTCCCTTCCGGCAGCACCAATGCCAAGTCAGGGTCAAACTGGACGTCGGCCATGCTGCCTTGCGCCGGAATGTCGCCCCCCTGACCACGGCCAATGGTCACCGTGATATTTTTCTTTCCCGCACCTTGCAGGAACACATGCGTGGCATTGCCTTCGAACGCCACATTTTTAACCGCCGCCGTGAAACCCTCCAGCGCCTTGCCCTTGCCCATGCGCAGCGATTCAGGCCTTACAAAAACAATGGCCTCGTCACCGGCCTTCAGCCCCTTGGGGTTGCGTC
>JANONM010000050.1:0-2864 GCA_031420855.1 Hyphomicrobiales bacterium | reverse complement strand
GGGCATCAAAACTGACAGTCCCGACAAAATTGTCAATGACCTGTCGGGGGGAAACCAACAGAAGGTTGTTCTCTCCAAATGGCTGGTGCGTGAACCGAAGCTGCTCATTCTCGATGAGCCAACACTGGGTGTCGACATTGGAGCCAAGTCGGATATTGTGGACATCGTGCGCAAACTCGCTGACAACGGAGCCGCTGTTTTGGTCATCTCATCTGAATTTGAAGAGCTGCTTGCCATGAGCGACCGTATCTTGATCTTGAAAGATGGCAATCTCACCGATCAGCTTGACCGCCGCAACATCGCATCAGAAGAGGTCCTTCATCATGCCGTCCAAAGCTAATGTGATCGAGGCCGCTCCGTCGCCCGCAATTGTCCCCAAAGCAAAGCAAATCCAGTGGCGTGATTTTGTGGTTTACATTTTCTTTGCGGTTGTCCTTGTGTTTTTTGCATTCACAATTGGTGACAAGGGCTTTCTCAGCGTTGCAAATCTATTCAACATCACCCGCACCACATCGATGATTGCCATCATGGCCATTGCCATGACCTTCGTTATAGCGGCAGGTGAACTTGATCTTTCCATCGGCTCATCCGCAGCCCTTTCGGCATTGGTAGCAGCGCTGGTCATGACAGGTGGATATGGAATTTTTGCCGGCGTTGTTCTGGGCATTCTGAGTGGAGTCGCTGTTGGCGCACTCAATAGTTTTTTCGTCACGGTTTTGCAAATTCCGTCATTTCTGGTGACCTTGGGTTCCATGCAATTGATCCGCGGGCTTGACATGCGATTGACCTACACCAAGCCTGTTGCAATTTCAGAAATGACATTCAACAGCATGTTCGGCAGCGGAAAAATTGGTCCTGTCCCATCGCTGTTTGTCTGGTCGCTTGTCGTCGTGATCATTGCACACATCGTCTTGCGCTACACCACATTCGGGCGACAGGTTTTAGCAACAGGCGGCAATCCCGTGGCTGCGCGCTATTCGGGCGTTCCAGTTGAGCGCATCAAGACCTATTGTTTTCTGCTCAGCGGCGCCGCAGGTGCATTGGCCGGACTTCTCTACTCAGGCATGATGCAAACAGCGCGTTATACCTTTGGAACGGGTGC
The DNA here is from genome assembly GCA_031420855.1 of Hyphomicrobiales bacterium. Taxonomy (GTDB): domain Bacteria; phylum Pseudomonadota; class Alphaproteobacteria; order Rhizobiales; family Aestuariivirgaceae; genus Aestuariivirga. The sequence goes on along the minus strand of JANONM010000050.1, from coordinate 1,762 downwards.
CGAACTTGCAGCCATCGCAGCAGTTATTCTGGGTGGCACCAGCCTGTTTGGTGGCAAAGCTACGGTTATCGGCACGTTTGTTGGCGCTCTTCTCATCGGAACCATCAACAATGGCTTGATCATCATGGGGCTTGATGTCAGCGAGCAGATGATGATCTCCGGGGGCTTGATCATCATGGCCGTTGCCTTTGGCCGCCGGCCGACAAAAACATGATGCGAAGGCATTTTAGAGCGGTTCATGGTCAAGTAGAATCCTCCTACTTCGTCATCCCCTTGAAGGCGGGAAACCAACTTTCCACCAATGCGGCGCGTAATAGGTTGGATTCCCGCCTGCGCGGGAACGACGTTGTTTGGGAACCAAATCAAACTAAACTGGAACCGCTCTAGATGAAACATGTGAAGTCCCATTACTCAGTATTGATCATTGGTGCAGGCATCAACGGCTGCGGCACATTTCGTGATCTTTGTCTTCAGGGCGTCGATTGCCTTCTGGTTGAGCGTGTCGATGTTTGCAGTGGTGCCAGTGCGGCACCTTCACGTCTTATCCACGGCGGCATCAAATATCTCGAAACAAACGAGTTCCGACTGGTGCGTGAATCTGCCATGGAACGGAACCGCCTGCTGAACAATGCGCCGCATTATGTGAAGGCGCTGGAAGTTGTGTTCCCCGTCAAGTCATGGTTTGCAGGTTTGCAGGACGCCGTGCTGGGCTATCTTGGCTTCAAGGCGCGCATCAAGGAGCGTGGTGCATTGCTCATTGAAATCGGCCTGCGCATTTATGATTTTTATAACCGCAAGGTGAAAGCCCTGCCCGATCATCGATTCTTCAGCAAAAGCAAACTGCGTGAAAACTTTCCGGATGTGACACACGAGGCAGTTGCGGCTGGTCTCTATTATGAAGGCCGCGTGACCCATGCTGAGCGCCTGGGCCTGGAGCTTGTGCTGGACGGTCTCGCCGCCCAACCGCAAAGCGCATTGCGCACCTACACCGAGATTGCAGGAAAGCCGCAGCAAGGCAAGTTTACGCTGAAGGATCTTGTAACCGGCGATATGCAAGACGTCACCGCAGATGTTGTCATCAATGCGAGTGGGGCATGGATCGACAAGGTCAACGACAACCTTGGCATACCCTCCAGCTATATGGGGGGTTCGAGGGGTGCCCATCTTATCGTCAAGCACGAAGGCCTGTTGCGGGCAACGCAGGGCCGCATGATGTATTTCGGCTGCAAGGATGGCCGCTTCAACCTGCTCTATCCGTTCTTCGGCAATGTGCTTGTGGGCTCTACTGACCTTGCCCAGCAAGACCCGGACCTCGCCCATTGCAGTGCTGAAGAAACCGACTATCTCTTGTCAGTTGTCAGCGAAATCTTCCCTGCGATAAAACTCACACGCGATGATGTTATCTTGACCTACAGCGGTGTGCGCCCCCTGCCCCGCGCCAATGGCAAGGACATTGGCGATGTCTCGCGTGACCACAGCATTATCAGCGATGTGTTGCCGCAAACAAGCATTCCCGTGCTATCACTGATTGGTGGCAAATGGACCACCTTCCGCGCCTTCTCGGAACAATCCTGCGATGCCGTGTTGACGCTGCTGGGCAAGCCGCGTTCAGTCTCGACGATGGCTTTGCCCATTGGCGGAGGACGCAACTATCCCCGCGATGAAAACAGCCGCACTGCCATGGTCAGCAGGATTGGCTCTCGCGGAGATGCCTTGCTCGACCGTTACGGCACCAAGGCCCTGACTGTGCAGGATTTCGCAG
>JANONM010000049.1:0-2268 GCA_031420855.1 Hyphomicrobiales bacterium | reverse complement strand
CCATCTTGCTCAGGCGCAGGATGAATTGGCGAATGGTTGATTCGGACTGTGCCCCCATGAAACTGTCAATCGGTCTGCCGTCAACGAAGGCAAACACGGCAGGGATGGATTGCACCCGCAACTGACCGGCATATTGCGGGTTCTCATCGATATTGACTTTGACCAGCTTCACCTTGCCCTGGGATTCCCGCACCACTTTCTCAATGACCGGCCCCAACTGTTTGCAAGGACCGCACCACGGTGCCCAAAAATCCACAATCACCGGCGTCTGCTTAGAGGCTGCCAATACATCTGTTGCAAAACTGGCGTCAGTGGCATTCTTTACAACAGATTTTGCAGTGGCGGTCGCAGGATCAAGCAATGTCATGGCGGGGGTCTTTTCGGGAGTGGACGGGTTGTTGTGAGATAGTGTGAAGAGTTGGCTTTACAAGGGATCACTGACCGCCACAATGCGTGGGCTGTGGCCACAGGCAACAATAAATTTCACGAGGTCCTTCGACGTGATGCTGGTTGTGGCGTCATTGCGCAGGGGATGAAAATTGAGAATTTCGTGGGCCATCATTGTTTCATCAAGAATGACATTGACCTCTGCTGCCTCGTCATTGATCAGGCCGAACGGCGTAACCGATCCGGGTTCAACACCCAGGATTTGCATCAGCAGGTCAGGCTTGCCAAAACTCAGGCGACGCGAACCAATCTTGCCGGGTGCGGTTTTGAGATTGATAACCGAGTCTTCAAGCGCCACGATAAGCCACAACGCTGCCTTTTCATCTTTGCAAAACAGGTTTTTGCAATGGCCCCCGGCAATGCCGTCATGGACCTGTTTGGCCTCATCGACGGTGAAGACTGGCGGATGGTCATGAGTCGAGGTTGAAAGGCCAAGTGATAGAAGGCGTTGCAGAAGCACTTCGCGGCTGGCAGGCATGAAAATAACTCCGGGAACTGGTATTTGGGCAAACTCGAATGTGCTATTGCATTTGAGCAGGCTTTAGGCAATAAGACCGCCACTGGGAACCTATCAACCGTCGTTCCAAGGCGCCAAGCGGGCGTAGCTCAGGGGTAGAGCACGACCTTGCCAAGGTCGGGGTCGAGGGTTCGAATCCCTTCGCCCGCTCCAATTTCCAATTTGGTTTGTCAAAGGTTACAATGACTTACCAATGATTCAACGTGATTGGCGCGAGGGATAAGCGAAAGTGTCTAACATTTCGTCCAACATCCCGAGGCATTCATGTCCGACTTTCTCACTTGCCGTTTGGCACTTCGTGCGCCGTGTTCCATCCGAATTTGTAGCACTCGACCACCGTGGCATCATTCGCCATTCTACGCGTGTCCGGATTTCGGCAGACCCGGTAGGCCACCGCACTGCGCGGGTCCTGGCCCGTGATTTCTCGCGGGAGAGACCCAGCCTTTGGCCCGTTGCGACACGCAACAGGTCAGCTACAGCATCCATCTGATCGAGAAGGCCGTAAAGCCAAAGCAGCGCCGTATTGACGCCAGCGCCAGTAGAGGTCTTGCCTTTCTCTGCATCGGCGACCGCACGCACGCCGGTGCCGATCTTTTCCGCGACAGCTGGTATCGTAAGCCGCCGCAGACGAGCGGTCCGCCCGATCTCACGCAAGCTGTCGCCCCTTTTCAGCAGCACTTCAATCTGGCATCTGTCATCGGGGGTCAGGTGGGTGTAGCCTCCGGGCATCGTGGTCTTTCTGTTGATAGCAAGAAGACCCTTTCCCACCCGATCCCCAACGCCTGGGATTGGCAATTGCCAAGCGGCGCTTCCCCATGATCTCAGTCACTGCGACCGTGTTGGCGATGTCTTCGGTGGTGCGACCTTCCTTTAACAGGCGTTGGAAGCTTCAAACTGGTCCGTGTCATCAATCAGAAGGCGGGCAACATTCTCAATCAGCGAGGCTTCAACCGTTTTCTCGGCATCGCCCTTGGCCTTGTTGGAACACGTCACAGCTTCGGTCTCAAACCCTACCTTTTTCAAGGGACAGGCGGCACGGAAACGCCTTCATCCGGCGTTAATTTCATAGCTGCGTCCGTACCAGCGGACCAGAAGCGGGAGGGGATTTCTGAGTAAGCTGAAGTAATCAAAAAGAGTCATTTCAAGTGGCTGTTGGTACAAGGCCACTCATTGCAGCGCTTCCTTGGGGACAGGGAAATCCAGCTTCGGCAATAACGCGCGCAGGTTTGCCGCGATCAAATCAGCAAAGGATTTTTGATCCATTTGATTGAGCTTGCTGCGGTGTCCGGCGGGAATTGGCACCA
>JANONM010000048.1:0-5928 GCA_031420855.1 Hyphomicrobiales bacterium | reverse complement strand
GTAATCTATGCGTCGAGGTGTGTCCGGTGCCGGACTGCATCACCATGGTCGAGCAAACCAAAGGTGTGGATGCGCGGACGGGGAAAAAAATCAACCCGGACTATGCCAATTGGACCACGCATCCCAACAATCCGATGGCGCGGAAAGCGGCGGAATAACTTACCTCTCCAAACTGAACTGCGGCCAGCCGTTGAAAACGCGGCTGGCCGTTGCCATTTGATATGTATCAACGCAGCGACTGAACCGGGGGCGTAACATTCACTTCATTCCAAAGGAGAAGTACCATGAAGACTCCGTCTTTCACATCAATTCTTGTTTCACTCAATGATGTCGCGCAACTGCCAGGTTTGCTTGCAGCAACGAGGCATTTGGCAGGCAAATTCAACGCTCAGGTTCTGGGCCTTTACGTGATCCCCGCTGTGCAAATCTACCCGATGATGGGCTATGGCGCGCCACCCCCGACCTATGACGGCAACCAGATTTTCTTCAATCAGCACCGTGACAAGGTGAAGGCTGATTTTGAAACTGCGATGAAGGCCGATGGCATAGAATTTGCGTTTCAGGAATTGCAAGGCCGCGCCCCGCAGATTGCCAGTGATGTGGCAGACCGGGGCCGCGCCCATGATGTGATCATACTGTCGGCCTCACAGATGGATGGCGTTGTCGGCTTTGAAGATGATTTTTCCGAACGTGTGGTAATGTTGGCAGGGCGACCTGTCTTGGTATTGCCACGCAATGTTGGAACCACCTTTGACTTTGGCGAGATCGCTCTGGGGTGGGATGGCGGACGCGAGGCGGCACGGGCAACCTTTGATGCAATGCCACTGCTGCGTCAGGCCCGGCGCGTACGGTTGGTCGGTATCGATGTGGCCCCGCGTGGACTTGAGCCAAGTGCCGAAATCGCCGCGACATTGGCGCATCACGGGGTGAAAACGGAAATCACCCACGTCACATCAGACGGCATGAGTGCGGGTGAAACACTGTTGCGCACCGCCAATGACCATGGGGCGGGCTTGCTGATCATGGGTGCCTATGGCCACAGCCGGTTTTCAGAATTCATCTTTGGCGGTGCCACACGTCATGTGTTTCGCAATCTCACACTTCCTGTATTGATGTCTCATTGAGGTGATGCTTATGCTGAGCAAGATCAGACTGGAACTGGCACGCTGCAAACAATACCCCGGCGGTGCCAAGGACATTGGCTATGAATTTGCGGCTCCCTTGATGGCAGATGGACACATCGACGCCGATGAATGGCACAGGCAGAGAGACCACTGTCGTGTAGTGCGCTTTCGCCGGGGTGAGGCGGACGACATTGGACATGTGTTGAGAAAGCCCGGTGGGTCATGGGCCTTTCACTACGACATTCATTCCGATGGTGAAGATGATGAGTCAGGCTATCGTTTTGGCGATCACGCGTTTCGCATTGGAGAATATGTGTCGGTGCGCGAGGATGACGAATTGCACACCTATCAGGTGAAACAGGTTCTCGACGTCAAATAGCGCAAGCAGACTGCAGTTCGGGCCATTGGATATATTTAGAACCTATCCGTAAACAATATTTCTGCCTTTTTTGCTGCGGCAGCGGCGAAGCGCGATGGTTGCGGCGGCGAGGTGATGCAAGGCGAGGCAGTTTGCTGTTGTCTTTTCATAGCGGACCTTGAGCTTGCGGAAGTTGTTGAACCAGCTGTGTGACACTTCGACAATCCAGCGGCGTGGCTTGTAGCGTTTGTTCCTCTTGGCCTTGATCTCTTCACCACGGGGTCGCACATGCGGGATGTAACCATGCCCGCGGATGATGGCATCGGCCGTTTCACCGACATAACCCGCATCGGCGCACAGGTTCTCCGCCACGGCTTTGGCGGTGTCGGGCTGATGAACGATCTTGCTGTCGAGGACCGCCCCCAACTGGCTGACATCGTGACGGTTGGCACCAACCAGCACGATGCCCACAAGTCCTGAAAACTGGAGGTACTCCCTTCTCATCCACCAGCAGATGCCGTCCTGTGCCGTTTTTTTCCCCGATCCGTGGGGTTTCTGCCCACGCCATCTTCGCCCATCGGAGCCTTGAACTTGGCACCATCAATCGCCTGCCAGCGCCAGCCTATACCCTTCTGCTCATCGTAAAGTGCCACGCCGCGCTCCCACAGCGCCTTGAAGAATCCCGCTTCACGCCACTCCTGGAAATACTTGTGCACCGAACTGCTGGTTCCATAGGTCTTCGGCAGCGTCTTCCACTGGATGCCCGTGCGCAACACAAACACGATGCCCTCAAATACAAGTCGCGCATCCAGCGGCTTGCGGCCACCCCCGGCTTTCCTCGCGTATTTCTTCTTGCGGCTTCGCCGCTTGCGTTCCGGAACCAACGGGGCGGCAACCGCCCAAAGCTCGTCCGTCACTTCCCACGACTGCACACGCTTTCTGATTTCTGCCATGTTCCCTCCAGAACATGACTTCTCAAGCACTCATGGTTAATAAACTATTTACGGATAGGTTCTATGTTGATCACGTCACCAGACGGCGGAAAAACACTCAATGTTACTGCCAATGAAAAGTCATTTTTGTTGGTTTATTCCTACAGTTTTATGATTGAAGACTTCTATAAAAACAACGACGGACAAACATTCAGTTTCGATGGTGAAATCTATCATGACGGATTCTTTGGAAACCATAGTGGAAAGTGCAATTAGGCGTGCACCTATCGATAAACCCTCCCGCGATGACCAACGCCAACGACCAGTACAACAAGTATATCATTTCTGATTTCAGCGAGAATACGATAATCGCCGACACGGAACCGGATCAGGCCTTCGAACTCCTTGCCTTGCAACTTAGTACCTAGTTGCCAAGGTTTGTCAGAAGTGATGACGCGGGTTTCTAAAAAAGTCACGATCCGCTGGGCCGCTTTCTGGTCCATGGATTCGAGCGCTTCAGTGGCCTTCTTCTTGAATTCAAGGGTCCATGCCAAGGCGCTTCTTCACTTCCGCAAGAGAAATTGGCTTTTCGCCCGACTCATAAAACTCCTTCAAGGCCGTCTCGGCTTCGAAAGCATCTTCAAGGTCTTCCAAATGCAGCAGGATGGCTTCCTTTGCATAATGGGTTTTGGTGCGGCCAGACCTTTTGGCCAAAACATCAAGCCGTTGTTCGACGTCTATGGGTAAGCGCAGCGCAAGCATGATTTTCTCCTGCTATACATGTATAGCGCGCGGCCAATGTTTGCAAGAGCCTTGCACCATAACAGTTGAATCGCTACTGGACGGCCTCCACTTCTTTCAGCACGGATCTTAAAATGACCTCTTTCAATCTCCTCTATCTCCCCGGTGACGGCATTGGTCCTGAAGTGATGACCGAAGTCAAAAAAGTTGTTGCCTGGATGGGTGCTCAGGGGATCGCCAAGTTTGAGACGGACCAGGGTCTTGTCGGTGGTTCGGCTTTTGATGCCCATGGCAAGGCCGTTTCGGATGCGGATATGGAGAAGGCGCAAGCCGCTGATGCTGTGTTGTTTGGCGCCGTGGGTGGGCCGAAGTGGGACAAGGTGGCTTATGATATGCGGCCTGAGGCGGGGCTGCTGCGCTTGCGGAAAGATTTGGGTTTGTTTGCGAATTTGCGGCCCGCCATTTGTTATCCGGCCCTTGCTGATGCGTCGTCACTGAAAAGGAATGTAATTGAAGGTCTCGACATTCTGATTGTGCGCGAATTGACGGGTGGGGTTTATTTCGGCGAACCGAAGACCATTACGGACTTGGGCAATGGCCAGAAGCGCGGCATTGACACGCAGATTTATGATACCTTTGAAATTGAACGCATTGCGCGGGTGGCCTTTGATTTGGCCCTGACGCGCAAGGGCAAGGTCTCATCCGCTGAAAAGCGCAATGTGATGAAGACGGGCGTGTTGTGGAACGAAGTGGTGACGCGGATTCATGCGGCGGAATATCCCGGCATTCAGCTTGAGCATGTGCTGGCTGACAACTGCGCCATGCAGCTGGTGCGCTGGCCTAAGCAATATGATGTGATCGTGACGGACAATCTGTTTGGCGACGTGTTGTCGGATGTTGCGGCGATGTTGACGGGTTCGCTCGGCATGTTGCCATCGGCGTCACTGGGTGCGCCTGACGCCAAGACCAAACGGCGTAAATCGCTCTATGAGCCGGTGCATGGTTCTGCTCCTGATATTGCGGGCACGGGGGCTGCCAACCCGATTGCCATGATTGCGTCGTTTGGCATGGCGCTGCGCTATTCACTGGACATGGGCGAATGGGCCGACAAGCTGGATCAAGCCATTTCAGCGGTGCTGGCCAAGGGTCTGCGCACCAAGGACATTGCGGGGGATATGCCTGCCAATGCAAATACACAACAGATGGGCGATGCAATCTTGACTGAATTGCAGGCGGTGGCATAAACCACTTCACCTCTCCCGTCCTTGCGGGAGAGGGGCGTAGCGAAGCGAAGCGGTGAGGGAAGTCTCGACCGCCCTCACCTGCCCCTTCGGGGCGTCCTCTCCCGCAAGCGGGCGAGGTGAAGATAAGGGACATGACATGCTTGAACTCAGATCATCCACTATGACCGCCCGCTTTCACCCTTCAGGCGCGCGACTTGTGTCTTGCGTCGTCGACGGTGTTGAAACTGTCTTCGGCAATATTGTCGAAAACGAAGTGCTGAAGGGTGACCTTTATTCCGGCGTTCTCTGCGGTCGCCATGCCGGGCGCATCACCAATGCGTCTTTCATGCTTGACGGTGATAAAATTGAATTGACTCCCAACATGGGTGTGCATCAATTGCACGGTGGTCCCGACAGTTTTGCCACGCGCAACTGGGACTATATCCGCGATGGAAACCGCATCACCTTCATGTTGGAGTCTCCAGACGGCGACCAGGGTTTTCCCGGTCACTTGTCGGTGAAGGCTGTCTATGCGTTGGACGGCAACACGCTTTCATTAGTGATCACGGCTCGCACCACCAAGCCCACAGTGTGCAATCTCACCAATCATGCCTATTGGAATTTGGGCGGAGGTGGTTCCATCTTGAGCCATGAGTTGATGATCCCCGCGCAGAAATTTTTCCCGCTGAACGAGTTGCTGTTGCCTTTGGGTGAGATCAAGGACGTGAAGGATTCACGTTGGGATTTCCGCATGCCCCGCGCCATAAATGAAGACTATGACAATGCCTATCTGCTCGACGGAAAACGGGGCGACATGAAACGTGCCATGACCCTGCGTGATCCTGTGTCTCGCCGTTCGCTTGATGTGTGGACAAGTGAAGGCGTGTTGCAGATGTACACCGCAATTCACTGGAATGGCGACGGCACGGCGCTGGGGCCGAAGGGTGCGCTCAACCACGCAGAGGCTTTTGCGATTGAACCGCAGAACGTGGCTGATGCGCCGAACCACGCCATTTTCCCCTCTTCCATTTTGCGGCCTGGCGAGATTTACCAGAACCGCATGGAGTGGCGTTTCAGCTGATACGTTTCCTTGCCGCCAAGGTGCGCAGGCGAAGGGCATTCAGGCGAATGAAACCTGCCGCGTCTTTCTGGTCATAGGCACCACGGTCATCTTCGAAAGTTACGAGATCGTTCTTGTAAAGCGACTTCACACTCTTCCGTCCACTGACGATCACATTGCCCTTGTAGAGCTTGAGGCGAACCACCCCTTCCACATGCTCGGAGGCTTTGTCGATCATGGCTTGCAACATCTCGCGCTCTGGCGAAAACCAGAAGCCATAATAGATCAGTTCCGCATAGCGCGGCATGAAACTGTCTTTGAGATGGGCGGCTTCCCGGTCCAGTGTGAGGGACTCCATGGCGCGATGTGCCGCCAGCAGAAGTGTGCCTCCCGGTGTTTCGTAAATGCCGCGCGACTTCATGCCGACGAAACGATTTTCCACCAGGTCCAAACGTCCAATGCCATTGTCGTGGCCCAAGCGATTGAGTTC
>JANONM010000047.1:0-10505 GCA_031420855.1 Hyphomicrobiales bacterium | reverse complement strand
CAACCAGGCACCGTAAGCCACGATGGCAAGCAGCGATTGTTCCAGAGTATTCTGCAGAATTGACTGTAAAATGCGAGCACGGTCGGTGGAGGTCTGAACAGAGCCGGCATCAATATCTGCCGCGCTAAAGAACCGGTAGTTAGCAAGCCGAGCTATGCAAATGAAAAGCCAAAAAACAACAATGGCGCTCAGCAAGAGCCAGAGGCGGACTATCGCCGGAAATTCGGAAGGAGCGGCGGGCACTCCGATCCCGTACACAAAGATCAAAAAACAGGTCAGAGCGATAAGCCCGCCCGCGCAAATTCCGATCACAACGCCTCTCTGACTTTTCGTCATCATTCAATTTCCAACATTTTTCCGCCTTTGGCAAGTCGTCCACTCTGGGTCAATCGCGTCAGTTCAGTCATGGTCGGTGCACGTCCGGTCATGATCTAACAACGGAAATTCAAACTCACCCACTCCCAATTATTTGCCGTCGAGCAGGCGCATGGCCTCGGCACTGTCTTTCGGCCCCAGTCCCATGGCGATGAGAATGCGGTGAATTTCGGTGACGGCGCTGGTCAGTGGCAAGGGCGTTTTGGTGGCAAGGGCAAAGGACTGGACAGAATCCAAGTCTTTCAACATGTTGTCGAGGCGGCCCGTTGGTGTGTAGTCGCGGTTGGCAAACTTCACCATGAATTCCTGCATCATCCGGTTGTCAGCGCGACCGCCCGCCAGTGCTGCCGGAATTTTGCGCGGATCAACGCCGCCCGCTTCAGCAAGTTTCACGGCCTCAGCCACCGCCTGAAACGCGATGGCGCAAAATAATTGGTTGATCAATTTGGTCGTCTGCCCTGCCCCATTGCCACCCATCAGGGAATAATTGGCGCAGAGGTCTTTCATCACCACACGGGATTTTTCAAAATTCTCCGATGTTCCACCCGCCATCACCGTGAGTTTGCCGGCAAGCGCACCCGGCACACCGCCGGAGAGTGGACAATCCAGCCACTGCATGTGCGTTTGCGCTTCAAGCTGCACCGCCATGTCGCGGGTTTCGCCGGGATCAATCGAAGACATGTCGATCAGCAGTCGAGTGGCATTGGCGTTCTCCGCAACGCCATCTCTGCCAAACACCGCAGCACGCACCATGCGTGCATGGTTGAGGCTGAGAATGATGAAATGGCTTTTTGACGCCGCACCAGCGGGCGATGTTGCGGCAGTGGCACCCCTAGCAACCATTGCCGAGACTTTTTCCGCATCGAGATCATACACCGAGATCTGATGCCCACATTCCAGCAAGCGCGTACCGATGGCCGATCCCATGATGCCAGCGCCGATGAGGGCTACTTTCTCCGTCATAAATTGTGGTCCTTCATGAGAAATTTCACCGCCCTCTCCACTTGCGCCGCAATTGGCAATGCAATGTCGATGATCACTGCATTTTCGTCGGCACCCGGAATTTCCAGCGTTGCCAATTGGCTCTCCAGCAAGGAAGCTGGCATGAAGTGGCCTTGGCGCTTGGCAATGCGTTGTTGCAGCAAAGTCTTGTCGCCATGCAACAGCAGAAATGCCACGGGCCGCCCCGCTTTCCCGGTGATGCGATCACGATAGATTTTTTTCAGCGCGGAACAGGAAGCAATGGCACCCTCCGTTCCAACCAGGATTTCACCCACACGATCAAGCCACGGCCAACGATCTTCGTCCGTAAGCGGAATACCCTTTGACATCTTTGCGACATTCTCAGGCGCATGCAATTTGTCGCCTTCGACGAAAGAAACCTTCAACCGTTTGGCCAGCGCCTCGCCAAGGGTTGTCTTGCCACAACTGGCAACACCCATGACGACGGCTGCACTTTTAAAGGACACTGGTGATGCCACCATCAACATAGAGGATGTGGCCATTGATGAAGGATGAGGCGCCAGATGCCAGGAATATCGCCGCCCCCGTCAACTCTTCAACATGGCCCCAACGCCCTGCTGGTGTGCGCTTTTCAAGCCAGCCGGAAAATTCCGGATTATCCACCAGCGCCTGATTGAGTGGTGTTTTGAAATAGCCGGGGCCAATGGCATTGACTTGAATATTATGCTTGGCCCAATCGGCGCACATGCCTTTGGTGAGCATTTTGATGGCCCCTTTGGTGGCGGTATAGGGGGCGATGGTGGGACGGGCCAATTCACTTTGCACCGAACTGATATTGATGATCTTGCCAGCCTTGCGGGGGATCATGTGACGCGCCACCGCCTTGCCGACGATGAACGCGCTCTCAACATTCACACGCATCAACTCGCGCCATTTCTCCAGTGGGAAATCCTCCAGCGTTGTGCGGAACTGCATGCCGGCATTGTTGAACAAAATGTCGATGGGTCCTTGTTCGCGCTCAATGCAGTCAATTGCTATTTCGACTTCCTTTTCATCGGTCACGTCAAACGTCGCGACAGAACTCTTGATTCCCTTCAATTCCAAATCTGCCTTTGCCTTCTTGAGTTTTTCGAGGTCACGGCCATTCAAAATGATTTGTGCTCCCGCTGCTGCCAAACCTTCGGCAATAGCAAGGCCAATGCCTTGGCTTGATCCCGTCACCAACGCCCGCTTGCCTTGCAAGCCAAAAACCTGAGATAACATCCGCAAAAACCTCCTGTAGTCGCCACTAAGCTTGACCAATCCTGCGACAAACGTCTATGCATGTTATCGATAACATTCTCAAGTCATGCGAAGGAATGCCTCCCATGAAAGCAGTCGTCATCCACCGGGCCCATGATCTGCGCATTGAAGACCATGAAGCGCAAGAACCTGGTGCCGGACAAGTTGCCGTTGCCATCAAGCGCGGTGGCATTTGTGGATCGGACTTGCACTATTATCGCCATGGCGGCTTTGGCACCATCCGGTTGAAAGAGCCCTTGGTGCTTGGCCATGAGGTGTCCGGAACCATCGCTGCGCTGGGAACAGGCGTGACTAACCTTGTCGTTGGTCAAGTTGTGGCTGTCAGCCCGTCGCGCCCCTGTGGAAACTGCGAATACTGCCAGAAAGGCCAGCAGAACCACTGCCTCGACATGCGGTTTTACGGCAGTGCCATGCGCCTGCCCCATGTGCAAGGCGCATTCCAGCAATCTCTCGTCGCCGATGCCTCCCAATGCCATGTCATCGCCGATGGTATCAGCCTCGAAGAAGCCGCCTTCGCCGAACCTTTCGCCGTCACCCTGCATGCCATCGTGCGGGCCGGTTCCCTTGCCAACAAGCGGGTGTTGGTCACAGGTTGCGGCCCGATTGGCGCACTGGCCATCGTTGCCGCGCGCATCCATGGTGCGCGAGAAATCATCGCCACCGATGTGTCCGACTTTACTATATCGCTTGCCGCCAAAGTCGGAGCCGACAAAACTTATAACGTCATGGCCCATCCAACCGTCATGGATAGCTACAAGCTCAACAAAGGCCATTTCGATGTGATGATCGAAGCTTCCGGCAATGAAGCTGCGCTTCGCACCGGGCTTGAATGTTTGAAACCCCGTTCCGTGCTGTTGCAACTGGGCCTTGGCGGCGACGTCAGCATTCCGCAGAATTTGATCGTTTCAAAAGAAATCGAAATTCGCGGCTCCTTCCGCTTCCATGAAGAATTCGCCCTTGCCGTGGACTTGATCAACCGTCGTAGGGTGGACTTGAAGTCCCTGCTCACTGAAGTCGTTCCGCTCGCCGATGCCGTGAAGGCTTTCGATCTCGCCCTCGACCGCTCCCGCGCCATGAAAGTGCAGATCGCGTTTTAGGAACGGGAAATAGTTGCCGCACTTCCGCCTGTTTCCCCCACCTCCGTCGCTTCGCGCCACCTCCTCCCCGCGAAAGGCGCGGGTTGGTGGGCGGTGTTTGACTTCACCCTCCAACCCGATTCTTCATCGGGGAGGAGGTGGCCCTCGACTTGATCGGGGGCCGGAGGTGGGGGATGCGGAAAGACTCTGCGCCTACTTCGCAGCTTCCCTACGCTTGGCCAGTTCGGCCCGGTAGGGACTGGCGGGATAGGCACCGAGGATTCGCATGTAAGACGTGAAGAATCCGAGTTCTTCAAAAGCCAGCTTGACGTTGGCATCGTCGGGATGGCCTTCGATATCGGCATAAAACTGTGTTGCCGAGAATTGGCCTTCCAGTTGATAGGATTCAAGTTTGGTCATGTTGACGCCATTGGTGGCAAAGCCACCCATGGCTTTGTAAAGTGCTGCGGGCACATTGCGCACGCGAAAGACAAAACTGGTGACGACCTTGCCTGCCCCGGCGCGTGAATCTTTCGGCTTTTTGGAGAGAATGACAAAGCGCGTGGTGTTGTGTTCCTCGTCCTCGATGTTGCGGGCGAGGATTTTGAGGCCATAGGTTTCAGCGGCGAGTTTTGTGGCAATTGCGGCCTGGGATTTGTTGCGGGTTTCGGAAAGTTCCCGCGCCGCCCCTGCTGTATCGGCAGCAACGACAGGCTTCAGCCGATTGCTGCGGATGAACTTGCGGCATTGGCCGAGCGCGTGAACATGGCTGTGGACTTCCTTGATCTCATCGAGTTTCACCCCCGGCACGGCCATCAGGTGAAATTCAATGCGCAGAAAATGCTCGCCGACAATCGACAGGTGCGATCCCGGCAACAGGTGATGCACGTCGGCCACGCGGCCCGCCGTGGTGTTTTCGATGGCGATCATGGCGAGTTCGGCCTTGCCCGATTCGACCGCCTGAAATGCATCCTCAAAAGTGCTGCACGGCAGGGGTTCGTGTTCGGGGGCCGCTTGCACACAGGCGATATGGGAATTGGCACCGGGTTCGCCCTGATAGGCGATTTTGCCCTTTTTGGCATTCATCACGATTGGTCCTTCAACAGGCGTCTGGCTTTTTCGAGGTCGGCGGGGGCATCAACGCCCAAGGGCACGCCATCGACCCGGACCACGGCGATTTTCATGTCGTTGTCGAGCGCCCGCATCTGCTCCAGTGAACGTTCTTTTTCGCGCCTTGATGGTGGCAAACTGACAAAGCGCGACAGGCTTTCGCGGCGATAGGCATAAATGCCGATATGGTGCCAAAAAGCTGGACCAAGGTCTGGCGTGACATGGCGCAGGAAATCCCGGGCAAAGGCCACCTCACGGTTGTTGTCCAGGGGCGTGATGGCCTTGACGATGTTGGGATTGTCCACGTCTTGCTGGTCGATGATGGCGGCAGCAATGGTTGAAATATCAACGGATGGATTGGTCAGTCCGGCCAGACAACGGCGCACGGCCAGGGGGTCAACGGTGGGCAAATCGCCTTGCAGGTTGACAATATGGGTGAATTGCTGGCCGGGATCGCGCAAAGCAAGGGCGGCGGCCACCCGGTCGGAACCTGATGGTAAATTGGAATCTGTGATGATGGCATCGCCGCCTGCATCGCGGATGGCGGCGGCAATTTCGCTTTCCCCAGCGGCCACCAGCACATGGCCCAGTTTGGCTTCCATGGCCCTGCGCCAGACATGGACAATCATCGGGATGCCGTGAATATCGGCAAGCGGTTTGCCCGGCAGACGCGATGCCCCCATGCGGGCGGGGATCACGACAATGGTATTCTGGTGGTCAATCATGAGGTTGCCGGGAAGTATAAATGGGTGGGGCGCGGCATATTGCGCCTCCCGCCTTATAGATATTGCGGCCAAGAGGGCAAAGCATTAGTTAGTGCGCCGGGATTTATCCGTATCGGCATGCAGGCCGACGGGTGATGTTTTGTGAGGACATGACGATGATTGACAGCTGGACTTTCAACAAGATGGCCGGAGCCGTATTGGGCACTGGTTTGCTGGTTCTGGCCTTGCAAAACGTCAGTGGCATTTTGTTTCACCACACGGCGCCGTCGGTGGAAAATCCAGGCTTCCGGATTGAAATTGAAGAGCCTGAAGCGCCGAATGCTGCCGCTGCAATCCCTGTATCAATCGGCACGCTTTTGCAGACAGCCGATGTCGCGAAGGGCCAGGTGGAAGCCAAGGCTTGCCTGAACTGCCATAACTTTGCCAAGGGTGCCGGCAAGAAAACCGGGCCTGAACTTTACAATGTGGTGGAACGCCAGATCGCTTCCATGGCAGGCTTTGAATATGGTGCCGCTGCCAAGGAAAAATCTGGCGAAAAATGGACCTATGACAATCTGAACATCTTCCTCAAAGCCCCCAAGGCCTATTTCAAGGGCACCAAGATGGTGTGGGGCGGATTGAAAAACGACAAGAAGCGGGCCAACCTGATTGCCTATCTGGCGACGCTTTCGGATGCGCCGAAGCCCTTTCCGGCACCTTGAAAATATCCGCGAATTAACGTGTATTTGAATTGGGACACCGGCAAAATGCCGGTGTTTTCATTTTGGGGTGGCCTCGCGTAAGAAGAGTGTCAGCGAATCAATTGGAGAAATCAGGACCATGGGCGTCACACGGCGACGGTTTATCGAGTTGGCTTCGCTTTCACCGCTTGCAGGCGTCTTGCCTGCCCTTCCAGCCCAAGCGCAGGAAAAAATTTTCCGGCACGCTTCGACGCTGTTTGAAACTGTCAAATACCCTGCCGATTTCAAACATTTTGACTACATCAATCCGGATGCCCCCAAGGGCGGCCGTGTCAGGCTAGGCTTGCTGGGATCCTTCGACAGCCTCAACCCGTGGACCATCAAGGGTGATCCGATTGATCCATCGGTCAATGAAACGCTCTTGAAGTCTTCGCTGGATGAACCTTCCTCCGAATACGGTCTGTTGGCCGAAAGCTTCTGGCATCCCGATGATTTTTCCAGTGTGATCTATCGTCTGCGGCCTGAAGCCAAATTTCATGACGGCATGCCGGTGACACCTGAAGATGTGATTTTTTCCCTTGAAGTGCAAAAGGCAAACCTGCCAGCCCGTTCTGCCTATTACAAAGATATCGCCAAGGTTGAGAAAACCGGAGAGCGGGAAGTCACCTTTACGTTCGCCATCAAGGGCAACCGCGAATTGCCCCATATCACCGGACAACTGGCCATTCTGCCCAAGCATTGGTGGACCGCCAAGGATGCCACAGGAAAATTGCGCGATACCAATGCGGCTTCACTTGAACCGCCCCTTGGTTCAGGCGCTTATGCCGTTACCAGGATCGTGTCGGGGAGCAGCTTTTTGTTGACCCGCGTGCCCGACTATTGGGGCAAGGATCTGCCTGTGAATGTGGGACAGGATAATTTCGACGAGATCGAATACCAACTCTACAAGGATGCGACGGTATTGCTGGAAGCCTTCAAGGGCGACCAGTTTGATATACAAGTTGAGTCGTCGTCGAAGAACTGGGCCACGGCCTATGAATTTCCGGCCATCAAGGATGGTCGTTGCATCAAGGAAGAACTGCCGCGGGCTGGCGTGTCTGGCATGCAGGCTTGGGTTCTGAATTTACGGAGACCGAAGTTCAGCGACGAGCGGGTGCGCCGTGCCATGGATCTCGCCTTTGATTTTGAATGGTCCAACACCAATCTTTTTTATGGTCAATACCGCCGCGCACGCAGCTTTTTCAACAATTCGGAACTGGAAGCCACAGGCCTTCCTTCGCCTGAAGAACTGGTTTTGCTGGAACCCTTGAAGGGCAAAATTCCCCCTGAAGTTTTCACGGCAGAATATGCCAATCCAGTCAGCGCAACGCCTGTTGAACGGCGCAAGAACCTGCAATTGGCGCAGCAGCTGTTGTCCGAAGCGGGTTGGAATGGCGCAACCGAAGGGTCAAAGCAGGTTCTCAAGAATGCCGCCGGTGAAATCCTGTCGGTGGAATTCACTCTGTATTCCCCGGCTTTCGAGCGCATCGCCCTGCCCTACAAGGAACAACTGGAATTCCTCGGTCTCACCGTCAACATTCGCGTCGTTGACCTCTCGCAATATGAAAAAATCACCGAGGATTTTGACTACGACATTATCGTTGGCAGCTACGGGCAAAGCCTTTCACCCGGCAATGAACAGCGGGATTTCTGGTCAACGGAATTTGCCGACAAAAAAGGTGGCAAGAACTATGCAGGCATCAAGGATGCCGCCGTTGATGCGCTGGTCGACAAACTGATTGTCGCCCCTGATCGCAAATCCCTTATTGCGGCCTGCAAAGCTTTGGACCGGGTGCTGATGTGGAAGCATTTCATGATCCCGCAATGGTTTGTTCCCATCGACCGCATCGCTTACTGGAAGCGCGTCAAGCATCCGAATGTCATGCCGGGTTATTCGCTGGGCCATCCCAAGACCTGGTGGTTTGATGCCAAGGCGGCGGAAGAACTCAAAAAGACATGATGCCGCTTGTGCAATTGCTGGCCTGACATGGGAAGCTATATTCTCAAGCGACTGTTGCTGATGATCCCCACATTGCTGGGTGTCATGCTGGTGACATTCATCATCACGCAATTTGTGCCGGGCGGTCCTATCGAGACCTTGATGGCACAACAGGAAAACCCGGGCGAAAGTGGCTCTCGCCTCGACAGTGGCCAGGAAAATCTTGATCAGGGCGACAGTGGGGGAAGCTATCAAGGGGCTGGCAATCTTGATGCGGAGAAAATCAGGGAACTGGAAATACAATTCGGTTTCGACAAGCCGCCCACGGAACGCTTCTTCTTCATGATGAAGAATTTCCTCACTTTCAATTTTGGCCGCAGCTTCATGAGTGATCGTCCGGTTTTGGACCTGATCATCGAGCGGTTGCCTGTTTCAATTTCCCTGGGGCTTTGGCTGACACTGATCAGCTATCTGGTCTCCATTCCGCTGGGCATTGCCAAGGCGGTGCGCGATGGTGACCGATTTGATATCTGGACATCGGGTGTCATCATTGTCGGCTATGCCATTCCCAATTTCATTTTTGCCATCATTCTCATCGTGCTGTTTGCCGGCGGAAGTTTTTATGACTGGTTCCCGCTGAAGGGCATCACGTCAGACAACTTTGATGAGTTGAGCCTGTGGGGCAAGATTGCCGATTATGCCTGGCACATGACATTGCCGCTGCTTTCCATTGGCGTCAGCAGTTTTGCCACCATGACGTTGTTGACCAAAAATTCCTTCCTCGATGAAATCCGCAAGCAATATGTGACGACGGCACGGGCCAAGGGCCTGAGTGAACGCCGGGTACTTTATGGCCATGTGTTCCGCAATGCCATGTTGCTGGTAATCGCAGGTTTTCCAGGCGCGTTTCTGGGCGCGTTTTTCACGGGCTCATTGTTGATTGAGTATGTGTTTTCACTGGATGGTCTGGGCCTTCTCACTTTCACATCAGTGGAAAAACGCGACTATGCTGTGGTGTTTGCCAATCTTTACATCATGACCCTGATCGGCCTTGTCATCGGCCTGGTCAGCGATCTGCTCTACACCTGGATTGACCCCCGCATCGATTTTGAATCGCGTGAGGTCTGAGGTGCGGCTACCGTTCAAGATTTCGCCGATCAACCAGCGCCGCCTGCACTTGTTCAGGGCCAACCGGCGGGGCTATTGGTCTTTTATCATCTTCATGGTGTTGTTCATCATCTCGCTGTTTGCGCCCCTCATTGCCAATGACAAGCCCATTCTGGTTTCATACAAGGGCCAGTGGCTTTATCCACAAATGCAGGATTACCCGGAGAAAGTGTTCGGTGGTTTCAAGGCCCGGACTGATTTCAAGGAAGGCATCAACCAGGAAGAGATCATGGCCCATGGCTGGATTCTCTGGCCGCCGATTCGCCATTCCTATCGCTCGGTCAACAACGAAATTCCAAAGCCCGCACCCTCGCCTCCCGCCTTCAACCTGACACGGGAAGAGCTTTGCGCGAAATATCCCAACGGGGTGAAAGATTTCCAGTGCCATGCCTCGAACATGAACTGGTTTGGCACCGACGACCGGGGCCGCGATGTGATTGCCCGCATGCTCTATGGCTTTCGCGTGTCCGTGGCCTTTGGTTTGATCCTTACCTTGATGTCGTCGGTCATCGGGGTTTTTGCCGGGGCCATTCAGGGCTTTTTTGGCGGCTGGACCGATCTGCTGTTCCAGCGCTTCATTGATATCTGGTCATCGCTGCCCACGCTTTATCTCCTCATCATCATGGCTAGTTTTTTCAAACCGACATTCTGGCTGCTGTTGTCAATCCTCGTGCTGTTCTCATGGACCAGTCTTGTCGGCGTGGTGCGGGCGGAATTCCTCCGTGCACGGAATTTTGAGTATGTGCGGGCGGCGCGGGCCTTGGGGTTGAGCAATGCCCGGATCATGTGGAAGCATCTGCTGCCCAATGCCCTCGTTTCCACGGTGACCTTCATGCCCTTCCTGCTTTCAGGTTCCGTGACCACCCTGACAGCGCTGGATTTCCTGGGCTTTGGTTTGCCATCGGGTTCTGCTTCGCTGGGAGAAATGGTGGCGCAGGGCAAAAACAACCTGCAAGCGCCGTGGCTCGCCGGGTCAGCTTTCGTGGCGATTTGCAGTTTGCTCACGCTGCTGGTGTTTGCCGGTGAAGCGGTGCGTGACGCGCTTGATCCGCGGAAGACATTCAAATGAGTGGCCACCTGCTTGAAGTCAAAGACTTGTCCGTGGCGTTTTCGCAAGGTGGCAAAAACA
>JANONM010000046.1:0-3189 GCA_031420855.1 Hyphomicrobiales bacterium | reverse complement strand
CAATGCCGCAGGCATCATGCTCATTGCGGGGATCATAGAGGCCATGGGCCTCAGGCGTGCCTTCGGCACGGAACTGGTGGGCGGCAACCGGCTGGTTCATGATCATCCTCCATCGACACCAAAAGCCGACAGGCCCTGTCGGCATAAAGGTCAGTATTCCTGTCCTTTCTAAAAGCAGGAAAGGCGGTTTGACGCAAGTAAAGAATCAAAAACAGTCAAAATTCGAAATATTATTGCGCGAAACCGCGCCCCTTCTTGGCAAGTTGCCTGCTTTCCTGTTTGATGGGGCGGCCAACCGGGCAAACTTCTTGAACAAAGCCGTTCAGGGTGTTGACCAGACTGTCGCGCACCAAGGAATAATGCACAAATTGACCCCTTTTTTCACCGCTGATCAAGCCCGCATTTTCCAGAATGCCGAGATGCTTGGACATCGACGGTTTGGAAATATCAAATCTGTCGGAAACTTGTCCCGCCGTCAGGCTGGTGGCCGAGAGATAGGCAAGGATTTTGCGCCGGGTCGTGTTCGACAGGGCTTCGAAGACTTTTTCGATGGTCATGGGGTGCTCCGTATATATTGCTGTGCTTTCGAAGATTGCTGACCGAAGGGACCTCATGCCCCTTCGCCCAAGTAGGCTACGGCGCACACGGTCCGGCCTTCGGCCACCTTCTCCACGAAGGCGTGGAGAAGGTGCCCCAACGGGGCGGATGAGGTCCCTTTAACCATGTGACATTTAGTTCATTGACTAAATACTTGCAAGGCTAGACATTCATTTAGTTAAGTAGCGAATTACATAACTAACGATTGAGGTGACATCTTGGACATCATGCTTCTGACATATCTGATCTATCTGGCCTTGAGCCTTTCCATCACATTCTGGGTTGGGCGCACTTTGAACAAGAATGGCCGGGTGTTTCTCGTTGAAAATTTCGAGGGCCGCGAGGCCCTGGCGGACTCGGTCAATCATTTGCTGCTGGTCGGCTTTTATCTGCTGAACTTCGGCTTTGTGTCGCTCGCCCTCAAATATGGCGACAAGCCAACAACTGCCGTCGAAGCCATGGAATTCCTCAGCACCAAGGTGGGCCTCGTCATTGTGGTGATTGGCCTCCTGCACTTCTTCAACATGCGCTGGCTGGTGAGTTTCCGCAAATCCAGACTGTTCAACACCTTGAATAATGTGGTGGAACATCCTGTGGCTGAACCGCCACCACCACCCATTGCGCCGTCAGACAACTGGGGTGGCAGCGCCGCCGCAAGCCCCGCGATCTGAGGTTTCGACCACTGACGTATTGAATGGCCCGCCACCTCGCGGGCCATTTGGTTTTGCTGTGCGACTATCTCGGTGACCCCAGTTACCGCAAATCTCATTCAAATGAATGACGCGTTGGCCATTTTTCATGTTAGCCTACGTGCACGGATATTTCTGATCTGGAGAGAAATATGTTCGATTACGACAAACTCGTCTGCTCGATCTACGATTGCGCCGCGAATCCGGCCTTGTGGTCGGCCACTCTCAACAGAGTCAGAGATGAAATTGGCACAGCCTATGTCATGGTCGGATATTCAGATACATCGCCCACACTTTACCAGCAGCAGCCCATTTTCACATTCCAACACTCGGAATGGGACCATGAAAAACTGTTGCAACTCGAGTCGTGGGCCCAACAAGTTCCGGGAATCGAAAACTTGCTGGATGGTTCCATAGATCGCGCCTGGACCCTGAAGGCTCAATCACCAGTTACCGAATTGAAAAAAACAAATTTCTACAAAGAATGGATGGCTCCGCAGGGACTGACCGACAATGTGGTTGTACCCTTTCTCTATCGGCAACATATTTTTGGACTATTCAGCAGTGTCTTGCACAAAAGCCAAGGCGAAGAAATATCCTCGACGCAGTGCCGTTTGGCTGAGCGCCTTTCCCCGCATATTCGCCGCGCCATGATGATCAATGAAATAGTTGACAAGGGCAATCTTGCCTTGGCGCTTTATCGCAAGGTTTTAGACGCTTTATCCGTACCGGTTTTTATCGTTGGTGCCGGACACCGCTTGGTATTCTGCAATGCATCGGCTGATGAATTGTTGTCGGGTGGCAGTTATTTCACGGTCACGGCTGGAATATTGAAGGCGCGTCAGGTGGCTGGCCATCCAACGGCATTGGACGATGCTCTGGATCGTGCAACAATGGGTGACGCTGCGGTCGGAATCACAGGCATTGGCGTACCTTTGAAAGGCATGGATGGTGAGCGTGCTGCTGCGTACGTGCTACCCATCGCAGGCAAGGACGTTCGCGGTGCCATGGGTCAGGGTCAGTGTGCGGTGTTTGTCGCACGACGTGGTGAACAGCAGCCGATAACCATGGAAATTCTGCGCACCCTGTTTGAACTCACTGTTGCTGAAGCGCGGGTTGCAACCTTGATTGCCAAAGGTGATGGCCCGCAGGCCGTTGCGGACGCGCTGGATGTTTCCATCAACACCGTGCGGTCCCACCTCGCCCGGTCATTTGCAAAAACCGGAACCAGTGACCAAGCGGCACTTGGCGCACTGGTCAACCAGTTGATGCCGCCCCTTGCGTCACAATAAATGCAGGCTCATCCATCTGGATGACGACCGACTGGCAAATTATCGGTAACAATTCTCCTGGGGGTGACGTGATGCGGTGAAAATTCCGCTTCACCAGCCAAGGAGCGATGCCATGAAAGGGTTTGTTGAAGAACGCGGCCGGATGTCGAGGATGGGCTATGATGCGGAGACAAAACAATTCGCGCCGCAGCCGATTGCCCATTCGTTCCAACCGAGTTCATTGCCCGAAGTTGTCGGGCAGAAGTTGTCAGCGCTGTTGAAGGGCCGCAATCTGAAGCAGGCCAAGGCGGCGATTTCACAACAGATCGCAGCCATGACTCCCGAACAGCGTGATGATGTTGGCATGACGGAAGTTTTTGCAACTTCACAACCCCCACTCGACATTTCACCGTTTTTAAAGAATTGAGCCGACCATGCGTCCGCAACTCGTTTAGCCTTATTCACCCGCAGCCTCACTCAGCCCGGTGTTCGACCGCATTTTGACGCGGGTGAAAAACGCCCATGAAACGCATTTGGGATATCCCTACAATCTCAATTTTGATCCCGGTGTTCCGGCAAACTTGGGCAACTACCTGATCAACAATCTCGGCGATCCCTATGCGGGTTCGCAC
>JANONM010000045.1:0-2595 GCA_031420855.1 Hyphomicrobiales bacterium | reverse complement strand
ATCACGAAACGGAAACTGCAATCTGTGCTGAAGTGGCCAAGCAGGTTGCGGGTGACGGCATGACCGATGCTGACATGAAGCCGATTTTGGGATCGGAAGATTTTTCCTTCATGCTGCAGGCGAGGCCCGGTGCCTTCATTTTCCTCGGCCAGGGCGACTCCGCTTATTGCCATCACCCCGCCTATGATTTCAATGATGCGATCATCCCTGCGGGTGTGCGTTATTGGGTAGCCTTGGCAGAGCGCTGTTTGAACTGATCAAATACGAATGCGGTCACCCGTATTGCCATCAAACAGGAAAGCGTGGGGCTGGGCAAAATCGAAGGCGATGGCTGCACCGACTTCGCGGCGGAAATCCCTTGCGGCCTTGCAGACAATGAGTTGCTGGCCAGCCATGGCCATGACCAAGGTCATGTCACCCATCGGTTCGATGGCATAGACAGTTGATATCAGGTTGCCGGATTTGCCCTTGGCCAAACTCACGTCTTCCGGCCGGATGCCCAATACCACGGAGCTGATGTTGGTCTTGCCAAAACCTTTCAGGGTGATGTCGCCACCTTTAAAGACGCCATTTGCCAGGCCGCCCTTGACCAGGTTCATGGGTGGAGAGCCGATGAAGCCGGCGACAAAAATGTGGTTGGGGTTGTTATAGACTTCATCGGGCGTGCCGAGCTGCTGGATTTTGCCGCTGTTCATGACGGCAATGCGATCAGCCAGGGTCATGGCCTCGATCTGGTCGTGGGTCACATAAACCGTGGTCGTCTGCAACTCACGCTGGATGTGTTTCAACTGCGCCCGCATGGTAAGGCGCAATTTGGCATCGAGATTGGACAGGGGTTCATCCATCAGGAAGATTTTTGGTTGCCGGACAATGGCGCGGGCGAGCGCGGCGCGTTGGCGCTGGCCGCCTGACAGGGCCTTGGGTTTGCGTTCGAGGTAATCGCCGAGTTCAACCATTTCGGCAGCTTTTGCCACACGGGCATCGTGCTGGTCTGGGGGGATGCCCCGCATGCGCAGGGGAAAGCGGATATTCTCGCGGATCGACATGTTGGGATAGAGCGCATAGGACTGGAACACCATGGCGACATCGCGGTCCCGGGCGTCTACATCATTCATCAATTCATTGTCGATGCGGATTTCGCCGCCTGTCGGGTCTTCAAGGCCTGCGATCATGCGCATGGTGGTGGTCTTGCCGCAGCCTGATGGCCCCAGAAACACCATGAATTCCTTGTCCCGGATTTCCAGGTCAATGGCGTCAACTGCTTTGAAGTTGGCCCAAGCCTTGCTCACGCCTTTGAGTGAAATATTGGCCATGGATTCTCGTTCCCCTGTCGCTTGGACTTGCAGCTATCTCGTCGCCACTCTGGCATTCGCAGGGTGGAATTTCAAAACCATATTACCAATACATATTGACTTGGCAATGTAAAAAAGTATCATAATCCAGCAATGGAAGTGAGTGCAACATGACTTCTCGATCTTCTGCGCCTTCTGGTGGCAGCAATGTTCATTTCAATCATGGTTTGGGTTTTGACTTGCAGCGCCGGGAAGCTGAATTGGGCAGGCCCATCCGGGTTGGCCTGATCGGTTCAGGTGAAATGGGCACGGATATCGTGACCCAGTGCGGCCAGATGCGCGGCATCACTGTTGCAGGCATTGCCGAGATCAATGTCGAAGCCGCCAAAAAGGCCATAACCTTTGCGGGACGCAGCAATTTTGTGGTGGCCGATTCAGCGGCGAAAATTGCTGCTGCGATTGAGAGTGGCTTGGTGACGAAGCCCATCAAAAAAGGCGAACTTCTGACTTATGAAAATTGCGCTGTTGATGCAGGCTCCAAGATTGTTGAACTGCGCAAGCGGCAGGACCAACTTCTGGCAAAGGGCTGACATGGTCAAAATGAGTGCGAAGGCTGGCAAGAACCTCCGGCCTTTTTATGCGAAGTATTCGAAGGATGAATTGCGCGAGGCGTTGCGGCGCATGCAGATAATCCGCAAATTCGAAGAAGGTGCCGAGGACTTGTATGTGCGGGGCCTGAGTTATGGCACCATGCATTTGTCAGTGGGGCAGGAAGCATCGGCGGTGGGTGCCACCATGATGCTGAAGAACTCCGACTACATCACCTCGACCCATCGCGGCCACGGCCATTGCATCGGCAAGGGAGCCGAAGCCAAATACATGTTCGCGGAATTTTTGGGCAAGGAAGAGGGCTATTGTCGGGGCCGTGGCGGTTCCATGCATATTGCTGACATGGCAACAGGCAATCTGGGAGCCAATGGCATTGTCGGTGGTGGACTGCCCATTGCCACAGGTGCCGCCATGGCGATCAAGCAGCAGAAACGCGATGATGTGGCGGTATGTTTTTTTGGTGATGGTGCCAACAATGAAGGTGCCTTTCACGAGTCGCTCAACATGGCGGCGGTGTGGAAATTGCCGGTGATTTTCGTATGCGAAAACAACCAGTATGGCATGTCGGTGTCGGCGGAGCGCTCCACGGCTGTAAAAGACATTGCCACACGGGCGGCGGCCTACAACATGCCGGGCGTGGTGGTGGATGGCAATTCAATTGCCGATGTGGCGGAGGCCATGGATGAAGCCATTG
>JANONM010000044.1:0-1965 GCA_031420855.1 Hyphomicrobiales bacterium | reverse complement strand
CGTCCTTACAGCCACAGGAATCAGCAGCGGCTCGCCCGTAACTGGAAGCGCCGGAATTTCTCAGTCTCACACGCTTGCGGCAAACGGGACAGACACCGCCGCGCCAACGGTTGCTGCCCCAGACATTGGGCAGCGGCATCTTCTCACCGCAGCCAACATTGAAACCGCGAACCCAACTGTCGGAACACCAACGGCGTGCCGTGGTTTCCTTACCGACTTCGCAGTGGTAAGATCGATCCGGCGCAAGACGTTGAAAACGTTAAAAAATTCCCCCTTGATGGGAAGAGTTTCAGAGCAGCACCAGCTGATTTGTGGCCATTTTTTCAGTCTTTTTTGATTCGCCCACGAGCAGTTTCATGCGGGCATATTGGCGCTCGGTGACTTGCAGTGTGCGCACACTTCCCTTGCCGGGCAAGCGTTTTGTGACGCGGCCAATATGTTTGTCCACGGCTTCCTCGCCCCGGCAGACGCGGGCATAGACCGAGAATTGCAGCATCATGTAACCATCGTCCTTGAGGAAATTGCGAAAGCGCGTGGCGGTGCGGCGCTCGTCCTTGCTGCCCACGGGCAGATCAAAAAACACAAACACCCACATGTAACGCACCTCACTGGACTTCATTTGGCTTCACTCCAAACGCGGCAACTCCAACAACAGCGGCGAAGAACTTTCCATTGATCGCACCAAAGACGCCGCCGCCCGTTCGGTGGCAATCAGTACACTGACGGTTTCACTCCCGAACTTCACGTCTTCATGCAAAAGCCCGGCCAGAGCGCGGCGTTCCGAAATGACAAGTTCGCCGGTTTTGCGTGTGCCATTTTCGGACAGTTCAAAAACTTTGGCGTCTACCAAAGGGCGAAACGGTTCAAACAAATCGTCTGCCAAGTTGAAAGCATTTGCAGCACTGTCGTGGAACAATCCGAAGCATGGCAGCAAGCCCGAAGCCACAAGGGCCCGCGCAATGGCGGAACGGACGATGGCATAGCCATAGTTCAACATGGCGTTGCGCAAATCTGTCTCATCGCCGCGGATGAAGTCATCAAACAAGGCGGACCAATAGACCCGTGCGGCGCGGGCCTCAGTATTTTCGGTGTCGCCTGAGGTGACAAACTTTGCAATTGCCGCAACAGCAGTACCATCACGCCCACAAGCATCCAAACAAGCGGCTTGGTTCTCGTTTTTCGCAATCACCAGCGTTTGCCACAAGCGCTTTTTCAAAGGCTGCGAAAGCCCTATTTGCATTGAAGCAATCGCAGCCTGCCGATGATGGGTATGAAAGGGCAGGGCAATGCCGGAGGGTGTGTGGCGCTCGTCGGTGAAGACGATGGCCACACCCCTATTCATGCAAGCCGACACCAGCGACACCGAAAGTGTGGAATGGTTGGAATCCAAAACAATCCAGGCCACATCCTCCAGCGGCATCGCCACATCTCCATCATCCTGCGCCACACAAAGCTGCTGGTCTTTGTAACTCAGCCTTGCGGGTTTGGAGATATGCACACCTTTCCACGCCATGTACGCAACTCACTTTCAACGAATTCTGTGTTCCCAACATGATCCACACGCATTTTGCGCAGGTTCTTAAGGTCAGAGAAGCCAATTTGTATTTCATGATCGTCCGATAACGTGTAAACAGGAGAGACGAAAATATCGCGCTTCCCTGTATGCAAACTTCGGAAGTAGACCCTTTCTGTTCCCCTTTTTGATGTTGTGACTTCGATCAGATCAAGTTTTACCAATGATGCAATGAATTGGTGTTTTTCCTCCAAAACTGGCCACTCCGCGGGTGTCACCTCGCGTTTCACGTATTGATTTGGTGGATGGGGCAATGTCATTTGATTTGGATAGATGGGAACATAAATGTGCGTCTTCTTCCCTGAAGCTGATATCTCTGCAAATACATCTACTCTGACCATTGGTTTCCGGTCATAGGTTCCAAATATTTCTGTTTCACCCTTATCATTTAC
>JANONM010000043.1:0-2402 GCA_031420855.1 Hyphomicrobiales bacterium | reverse complement strand
CGGCAGATTTACCGCTCGACTTTTCAGTTGGAATTTCACCGAAAAGATCTTCTGTTTTTTGCGCTTTGGCCATGGGATTTCCAAGATGTCGAATCAATTGGGCAGTATGGCTGGCCGGACCTCCAAATGGAACATTGCCGTCGGGATGCAATTCCTCTTTACTTCGTGCAGCCTTACCCTATAGGGGCCGCGCCTCGACTTTGAGGGTTTTGGAAGGATCGATACATCATGACCCAAAGGACACAGCACGCGACATGGGATGGCCCGATCGTGATGATTGGTTTCGGCTCTATTGGTCGCGGCACCCTGCCACTCATCCTCCGCCACATCGCCTGTGACCGCAGCAAGATCACCATTCTCGATCCCTCAGAGGAGTCGCGCTATGTCGCTGACAAGGAAGGCATTCGCTTCGTCAAACAGGCGATTACCAAATCAAACTATAAATCAATCCTGAAGCCATTGCTTCAGGCTGACGCCAAGCCAGGTTTTATCGTCAACCTTTCGGTTGATGTAAGCAGTGTCGATGTCATGGCCTTGGCCCGCCGCCATGGTGCGCTTTACATTGACACGGTGACCGAGCCTTGGCCCGGCTTCTATTACAACACCAAGATCGACAATGCGGATCGCACAAACTACGCCATGCGCGAAACCATGCTGGCGCTTAAAGCCAAGCTTGGGCCTGGAACAACAGCCGTGTCCTGTTGCGGTGCCAATCCCGGCATGGTCTCGTGGTTTGTGAAGCATGCGCTTTTGACCATCGCCAAAGACCTGAAGCTGAAATTCGACAAGCCAGCGTCGCGCCGGGAATGGGCTGCTCTGATGAAAAAAGTTGGTGTGAAGGGCATTCATGTGGCCGAGCGTGATACCCAACGCACCAAAAAGCCAAAACCATTAAACACATTCTACAACACCTGGTCGGTGGAGGGCTTTATTTCAGAAGGCTTGCAGCCTGCTGAATTGGGTTGGGGCACCCATGAAAAGAAAATGCCAAAGGAAGGCCGCCGTTTCAAGAAGGGCACCAAGGCTTCAATCTATCTGGAACGGGCGGGTGCCAATACGCGGGTGCTGACGTGGACGCCGACGGCTGGCGCGCATTTTGGTTATCTCGTCACTCACAATGAGGCCATATCGATCTCCGACTACTACACGGTGAAAACCGGAAACCGTGTTACCTATCGGCCAACTTGTCATTACGCTTATCATCCCTCCAATGACGCGGTGCTCTCGTGGCACGAATTGTTGGGCAATGGCGGCAATCGGCAGGGGGTGCAACATGTGCTTACCGAGGACGAAATTTATGACGGCAAAGACGAACTTGGCGTGTTGCTCTATGGCCACAAAAAGAACGCCTATTGGTTTGGTTCCAAGCTTTCCATTGAAATGGCACGGGAATTGGCCCCCTATCAAAATGCCACAGGCATGCAGGTGACATCGGCTGTTTTGGCAGGTTTGGTATGGGCCATCGAGAATCCGAAATCCGGCATCGTTGAAACCGACGAAATGGACCATGAGCGTTGCATGCAGGTGCAGATGCCTTATCTTGGTCCCCTCACCGGACACTACACCGATTGGACGCCGCTCGATTCACGCGTGACCTTCTTTGATGAAAAACTCGACCGCCGCGATCCCTGGCAGTTCAGCAATATCCTGATGCGTTAATCGAGCCTTGGTGAGGCTCAAAATTATCACGTAAACTATTCGCAAATCGGGAGAAAACCATGATTCGCCAATTCGCCTTTTTGTCTGCCCTGTGTTTATCAACGGCTCTTGCCCAGCCGCTTTCTGCTGAACCTGTGAATGGCTTTGCCATGCAAGGCACACCCCTGTTGCCAGCAGGCTTTGCCAACTTGCCCTATGCCAACCCGCAAGCGCCGCAGGGCGGCGTGTTGCGCCAGGCGGTGTCGGGTACATTTGACAGTGTGAACCCCTTCATCGTCAAGGGCACGGCAGCCACGGGTGTTCGCACCTATGTCGTTGAAAGCCTGATGGGCCGCAATTGGGACGAAGCGTTTTCGCTCTATGGCCTGTTGGCGGAAAGCATCGACGTTTCCGAGGATCGGCAAATCGTGACGTTCAAAATCCGGCCGGAAGCCAAGTTCTCGGACGGCACACCCGTCACTGCAGCCGACGTGGTGTTTTCCATGGAAACCCTGCGCGACAAGGGACGTTCCAATTTCAAGAACAACTACAGCAAAGTGAAAACCGTTGAGACTCCTGACGATCACACAGTGATTTTTAAACAGGAAGCGGGCGACCGCGAACTGCCGCTGATCATGGGCCTGATGCCTATCATCTCGAAGAAGAATTGGGAAGGCCGGGTCTTCGATGAAGTCTCGGCGAAGCCATTTGTCGGCTCCGGGCCTTACATGTTTGAAGAAATCGTTCTCGACCAGAAAATCATC
>JANONM010000042.1:0-11063 GCA_031420855.1 Hyphomicrobiales bacterium | reverse complement strand
ATTCCACGTCGCATTACCGCGCTCTGCAGCGCTCACGCTTCCCTTCCTCAGGGTCAAAGAGGGCCGGATCGGCTTAACCGATTCCATACCCAGTGGATTTGCATTCAATTGCCCTGTTTACCTTGCCTTTGCATTCCCCGCTCCCCAAATGGACCGATCTGGGTTATACTGCATGACTTGAAAGTGAGATTGCCACCATGCGCGAGCACACCAATACGCGGGTTGTTGAGAAGATAGACGGGGTTTGGGACCGGGTGCGGTCGGAGGCTGAGGCTATTGCACGGGCTGAACCGGCGCTGGGGGCTTTTGTTTTTTCATCCATCCTGGCCCATGAGTCATTTGAAGAGGCGCTGATCCAGCGTCTGGCCCAGCGTCTGGGCAATGCCGATCTGGGGGCTGATGCGGTAGTCAAGGCGTTTCAGGATGCGCTGGATGCGGAGCCTGATATTGGCCATGCGTCACGGGCTGACATGGTGGCGACATTTGACCGTGATCCGGCTTGCCATCGCTACGTTGATCCGCTGCTCTACTTCTAGGGCTATCAGGCCTTGCAAACCTACCGTATGGCGCACCGCCTGTGGCAAATGGGGCGGAAAGATTTTGCCTACTACCTGCAAAGCCGCACGTCGATGATGTCGGCGCTGGATATTCATCCAGCAGCCCAGATCGGCCGCGGCATCATGATTGACCATGGCCATGACATTGTGATTGGCGAGACCACGGTGATTGAAGACAATGTGTCGATCATGCAGGGCGTCACGCTGGGAGGCACCGGCAAGGAAGCGGGTGACCGGCATCCAAAAATCCGCCACGGCGTGTTGATCGGGGCAGGAGCGAAGGTTCTCGGCAATATCGAAATTGGCCATTGCTCGCGGGTTGCTGCCTGCTCGGTAGTTCTGCATGATGTGCCACCCAACCGGACAGTAGCTGGCGTTCCGGCAAAGATCGTCGGTTATGCGGGATGTGCCGAACCTGCACGCTCCATGGATCACAATGTGGAACATGACGCGGGCGCGGTTGCAGGGCCAGTGGAATAAGGCTAGGAACGGACATCACCAATGGAGTGTTGACGCCTGTGAAGCCCGATGAACTTGCCAAATTGTCCGCTTATTTTCGCAAAACTTTCAACAATCCGGCGCTGGTTGTGAAGGCGCGTCCAAAGCAGAAGGATTCGGGGGAAGTTTATGTGGGTGAGGATTTTCTCGGTGTGATTTTCCGCGATGAGGAAGACGGCGAGTTGAGCTACAACTTCTCCATGGCGATTCTGGATTTCGATCTGGAATAAGGGAAAGTCCAGCCCCAAACTTGCATTGCCTAAACAAATGTAAATGCCCTGTGCCAATCTTGCACATTGCGGCGGTTTGTTTGGGGATTGCGTATGGAAATGCAACATCTGGCCTATCTTTTGGCCATGGCGGTGGGGATCGTCAGTTCGGGACTGGTGTCGAGTCTTTGGGAAATTGCCACGGATGAAAATTTGCAACTGGGTGACATTTTAGACCCGGCACCCACGTTATTGACACCATTGCGTGTCATGGTTGTGATTTGGAGCGCTCCCATCATCGTGTTGGTGGATGCGTTCTGGTGGATCATTGCCAAGCCCCTGTTTGGTGTGCCGTTGGTGGTGGTCGGCCTGGTTTGGAGTTTTCTGCAAGGTGTGTTTATCCTCACCAAGGTTTTTGGTTTTCCCTGAGGAATGCAGATGACCATTTATGCGCTGGATGGTGTTGCAGCAGATTTGCCACCTGCAGATAGCCATTGGATTGCGCCTTCCGCAGATGTGATCGGCAAGGTGCGGTTGCTCGCCGATGCCAGTGTCTGGTTCGGCGCTGTGTTGCGCGGCGACAATGAATGGATCACCATCGGAGAGGGCAGCAATGTGCAGGATGGTTGTGTGCTGCATACGGATTTGGGCGCAGCCCTGACCATCGGCAAGAATTGCACCATCGGCCACAAAGCCATTCTCCACGGCTGCATGATTGGCGACAACTCGCTTGTAGGCATGGGGGCCATTGTGCTGAACCATGCGGTGATCGGCAGGAATTGTTTGATCGGGGCAGGGGCTTTGATTGCCGAGGGCAAAGTCATTCCAGACAATTCACTGGTTATGGGATCGCCCGGGAAAATCATCCGCGTGATCGATAACGAAGGCGCCGCAAAATTGCGCGGTTCGGCCGAGAGTTATGTGCGGAACTGGAAGAGGTTTGCTGGCAGCATGACAAAAGTGAATTGATTCCGCCGCGCCATTGCGGTTTAATTCAGTCGGCTGCCAATCTCGCTTTTGGAAATGCCAGAGTGCTTGATTGCTGAAGGTGCGGAACGATTGATCCAGTTGATAACATCAATAATTGACCAGCGTTCATGCAATCCGGCGATTGGTTTTGGGAAGTCATGGGCTTCAAGCACCATGCGGCCTTGCTCAAATTCTGCCAGAGGCATCGACAATGCGTTGGCGACTTCTTCCTTGGTGAAGACAAATTTCATGATGATCCCCTGCTTGCGGCAGTTGCCGTTTCAAACACTTTCCCCAGTGCGCGAGTTGGTGTTAACTCATGCAATGCAAGGTAGCCATTTTAAATCACATTGTCAATTGATTTATGTGATTTCATGAAACGGCAGAAGCGGTGCGTGTTCTGAGTGTGTGCAGCACAACGCCTTTGACGGCAGTCGAACCATCGTCGGTGAAGTAGGGCTTCATGAGCTTGGGATCGGTGGTTGCAGCCGACAAAAAAGGCGGCTGGAAAATGCGAAAGATGGTTTCGGCGCGGTTGTTGTTCCAGTCATAGACTTGGGCACACACCACATCGCCCGGAATCGGTTGTGCCGAAAGGCCAACAATCAAAATGTCGCCCTGACGATATCCAGCCAGTTCCAGGGCACGGCTGTTAAGCGTCCAGGCATCAACATTGGGATAGCGGGTGCGGAGCACATTGACTGTCGCTTCAATGTCCGAGCCTTGCGGCAATTCCACCAGACTGGCTTCCGGTTCGGCAAAACCATCGATTGGTGGTTTCGCTGTTCGCTGCCCCGGCCCCTGGGGTGGCACGCCGGTGACTTCGCCCAGGCGTGCGATTGAAGAGGGGCGAAGCGCATGGTCCTCGCGCTGGTTGGATAAAAAGCGTGAGAGCGTAGAGGGATCGAGCCCGGCGCGCTTGGCCAAAACCGTTGGCGACCATCCTGTCTGCGTCAACAGACGGTGAATGTAGTCGAGCTGCGCGGTCTTTGTAGTCAGTTTGCCGTCGGACATCAAACATGTTGAGCATGGCATTGCACATCTCGTCAACGTGGGCCGGTCATAAAAAAATGGAGCCGATACCGGGTGGGGACGGTATCGGCTCCGAGAAGCCCGGCGGCTTGGGGGATGGGGGACGCCGGTCGGGCCTGTCTGAATTTGTCTCAGGGTTTTCGTGAGGACGAAACGGCAGCTGCTGCCAGCCCCTGTTTGTTGAGAAGTGACACCCAGTGGCGCGGGTCATTGTCCGCCTGGCGCTTCAGGAAGGTATAGTTGGTATCGGTCCACAGCATGATTTCGTTTCGGCGATTGTCGAGCACATAGTCACCTTCATTGCTGGTAACTGTCAGAACCGCATGGCCTTCGCCTTTTTCCTGCAGCACGACAGTGATGCGCAAGGCTTTCGGCGGAAAACCCATGGTTTCAAGTTCGCGCTTTTTCAGCAGCAGATAATCCTCGCAGTCGCCAGCCGTTGCCGGATAGGTCCAGTTTTCTGCCACGCCATAAAGTTCCTGATCAGTTACAGGCGCGATTTTGCGATTGACCGACGTATTGACCTGATAAAGCTGATTCCAGCGGGAGGGGTTCATTTTTATGCGGGCCGAGGCGAGTTTTTCGGAAAAGGAATAGCTCACGCATTCAGCGGGATTGGCAGCACAAAACTTGACATAGCCCACAGGTGGCAAGGTATCGCCAAATTCCTTGGCGAAAAAAGCTGG
The DNA here is from genome assembly GCA_031420855.1 of Hyphomicrobiales bacterium. GTDB lineage: Bacteria > Pseudomonadota > Alphaproteobacteria > Rhizobiales > Aestuariivirgaceae > Aestuariivirga. The sequence continues at coordinate 7,112 of JANONM010000042.1, read as the reverse complement.
TGGTGCAGCGATGTCAGTTGCGCCGCTGCCTGCCGCGAAACTGTTCGGACTGTGGAAGACACTCACAAGAAGTGCAGCCCCCACTGCGGATTTGATCTTCATTTTGACGCCCCATTCGGAGTTGTTATGGGAGCAATATGACAGGGAGAGATTGAATTGCGGTTCAGGGAAATGTTGCAAGTCTATGTAAATACTAGTGAATCAATTTAACTTTGGGTAACCATGCAAGGCTTGCGCGGCAGGGGTTGCGCTTCACGGTTTCGCCTGTTAATGGCACGCCCACTTCGCGAAGTGGCATGCGGCCGTGGCGGAATTGGTAGACGCACTACCTTGAGGTGGTAACGGGGAAACTCGTGAAGGTTCGAGTCCTTTCGGCCGCACCATTCCCTTTCATTCAGGGAACAGGCGAAGTTTTCGATTGGTAAAGCTCAGTTTTCCCCTGTCTGGGGATGCAACTTGCATGCTGGCTTGCCATTGCCACAATTTTTGTCTAGAAGCCCCGGCAATCCCAACCATATAGGAGTTTGAGCTTCATGGCGCGTGTCACCATCGAAGACTGCATCGACAAGTTGCCCAACCGGTTTGAACTGGTTTTGCTGGCTGGTCACCGGGCCCGTTTGGTGTCGCAAGGCGCACCCCTGACAATTGATCGGGACAACGACAAGGACCCGGTAGTGGCTTTACGCGAAATCGCCTCGGAAACCATCAACAAGGACGACCTGCGCGAAGAATTCATTCATGCCATGCAAAAGCATGTGGAAATTGATGAAGCTGAAGAAACCGATGTGCCGTTGTTGGGCCAGTCGGGCGACATGGTGATGATCAATGATGCTGGCGAAGCAGAAGCGCCGATGGAGCAGATGACGGAGGAAGAACTGTTGCGTGGCCTTGAGGGCATGCCAACACCTGAAAGCCCCGGCAGCCAGCGCAACGGTTATTGATCTGAAAAAGATGCTATTTTTGCAGTCGGGGCTATGCCCCGGCTTTTTTTTGCGTAAGTTGTGGCGATGATGCGCCAATATGAACTGGTGGAGCGGGTTACGCGCTATGATCCAGACGCGAATGAGGACCTGCTCAATCGCGCCTATGTCTATGCCATGAAGGCCCACGGCAACCAGAAGCGGGCTTCTGGCGAAGCCTATTTCAATCATCCCCTGGAAGTGGCGGCCATTCTGGCGGACATGAAGCTTGATTCATCGACGATTGCTGCTGCTTTGCTACATGATACGGTGGAAGACACAGAAGCCACGGCCCAGGAAATCAAGGAAAAATTTGGCCCGGATATTGCGGCCCTCGTAGATGGTCTCACCAAGATCAAGCAGCTTGACCGGGTAACGCGCGAGGCGACACAGGCCGAGAATCTGCGGAAGCTGTTGCTGGCCATGTCCAAGGATGTGCGCGTCTTGCTGGTGAAATTGGCTGACCGCTTGCACAACATGCGAACGCTGCAGCATGTCAAGCCAGAAAAGCGAATGCGTATTGCCGAAGAAACCATGGATATTTATGCGCCACTGGCGGGCCGCATGGGCATGCAGTTGATCCGCGAAGAACTTGAAGACATTTGCTTTGGCATTCTGAACCCTGATGCCAACAAGATCCTGCGCGAAAGATTGGCAAGGCTGAATGCTGAAAGTGGCAATGTGCTGGTTGAAATTGAGGATGCCTTGCAGAAGGGGTTCGCCAAGCGTGGCATCAATGCCGATGTAAGCGGGCGAGAAAAACGGCCCTATTCCATCTGGCGCAAGATGGAACGCAAGCATGTTTCACTGGATCAACTGTCAGACATCTTTGGCTTTCGGGTCATCGTCGATACGCTGGATGACTGCTATCGAGCCCTGGGTTATGTGCACCGGACGTGGCGTACTGTTCCGGGGCGGTTCAAGGACTATATTTCGAACCCGAAACCAAATGACTACCGTTCCTTGCACACGACGATTATCGGCCCCCACCACATGCGGGTTGAAATGCAGATTCGCACCGGAATCATGCATGAGATCGCCGAGCGGGGGGTTGCGGCCCACTCGCTGTACAAGGATGCTTCCAGCGAAAAACTTGCAGAGCAGGGCATGACCGAGGGCATGGCCGAGTCAAGTGCCTATAGCTGGCTGCGACATCTCATGGAAGTATTGCAAGAAGGCGACAGCCCGAAAGAGTTTTTGGAGCATACGCGGCTGGAGTTGTTCCATGACCAGGTTTTCTGTTTTACGCCCAAGGGACAATTGATTGCCTTGCCACGCGGGGCTTCACCCATTGATTTTGCCTATGCTGTGCATACGTCTGTGGGCGATAGTTGCGTAGGCTGCAAGATCAACGGTCGTCACGCCACATTGATGACAGAGCTCAAGAACGGCGACGAAGTGCAGATTGTGCGATCCGAGGCACAAGTGCCGCCGCCGGCGTGGGAGGCCATTGTCATTACGGGCAAGGCAAAGGCGGCCATCCGGCGGGCCACAAGGGCAGCGGTGCGCAAGCAATTTACCGGACTTGGCCATGACATGGTGGCCAAGCTGCTGGAACGCCACAAGGTTGTGCTGAACGAAAAGCAATTGGCAAAGGCCGTTCCAAGGCTTGGACATAAAAACGTCGATGATGCGCTGGCTGCCGTTGGGCGCGGTGAGTTGTCAGCTGTCGATGTGCTGAAGGCCATGGGGGTAGCCGTCGACGAGGCAGATATCAAAGCTGCAAGGCGTCGGGCGGCCAGTGCTGGTGCTTCCAAAAAACCCGGTCTGTTGGCCATTCCGGTGCGCGGTGCTTCAGCGGGAAGTGTTCTCAAAATTCACATGCGGACCGGTGCAGTTCCCGGCGAACGCATTGTCGGCATTGTGACACCGGGTGAAGGCATCATGATTTATCCGATTTTTGCCGAGGCCCTGGAGAAATTTGATACGCAACCGGAGCGCTGGCTTGACCTCGCTTGGGGCCATGCCGAGGAGGGGCAACGCTTTCCGGCCAGGGTCGGTTTAAAAATTCTCAATGAAATAGGAGCGTTGGCGCAAGTTACCCAGGCCATCAGCGACAAGGGCGGCAATATCGATGAACTTTCGCTTCAGGCGCGAGAGGGAGTGCGGGATTTTTTTGCACTTGATATCCTGCTCGAAGTGTTTGATGTGCGACACCTGAACGACATTATTTCTGAAATCAAAAGCAAGAGCAGCGTGAACAGCGTTTCACGCGTGACAGGTTGAAAATGCTGACACACGAACAAGTGCTGGATGAATTTCGTAGCGCAGGCGCCCTGTTGGAAGGACATTTTGTATTGTCCTCAGGCTTGCATTCCAGCCGCTATTTACAATGCGCCCGCGTGTTGATGGACCCGCAACGGGCGGAACGGCTGTGCAAGGACTTGACGCAGAAAATTCGCGGTGGAGGCATTGACGGGATTGATCTGGTTGTATCGCCCGCCATGGGGGGCGTGATTGTTGGCTATGAAATGGCGCGGCAATTGGGTGTGCCAGCTATTTTCTTTGAGAGGGTTGACGGCAAGCTGGAATTGCGCCGGGGTTTTGACATCGAGCCGGGGGCGCGGATTCTGATGGTCGAAGATATTGTGACCACGGGGCTTTCCTCGCGCGAATGTATTGCAGGCATTGCTGAACATGGCGGCAATACCATAGGTGCTGCTTGCCTGCTTGATCGATCTGCCGGCAAGGCAGATGTGGGGGTGCCGCTGTTTTCGCTGACAGGTCTTGATATTCCCACCTATCATGAAAATGCCTTGCCGCCTGAACTTGCGGCCATTGCAACTTCGAAACCCGGCAGCCGCAATTTGAAGAAGTGAGTGAGATGATTCTCGGCATCGGCAATGACATCATCGATATCCGCCGGATTGAGAAAACCCTGGCCCGCCATGGCGAGCGTTTCGTGATGCGGGTGTTCACCGAGACCGAACGGCGCAAATCTGACCGCCGCGCACAACGGGCGGCTTCCTACGCCAAGCGATTTGCCGCCAAGGAAGCCTGCTCCAAAGCCTTGGGGACAGGACTGAGCCATGGGGTTTATTGGCGGGATATGGGTGTGGTGAATTTGCCGTCCGGCCAGCCTACCATGACGTTGACTGGGGGTGCCTTGGAAAGGCTTAACAGCATGGTGCCGCCCGGAAAGATCGCCTTCGTGCACCTGACAATGACAGATGAAATGCCCTATGCCCAAGCCATTGTCATCATTGAGACACGCTAGGCTGTGGCATATTGGCCACAGGCGCATGGCCTGCACGACACGGCGTTGCATGTTGTAGGGGCGAACAGCTATAGTGCGGCGGGATGGCCTCAAAGGCCGATTGAGGAACTGCCATTGGCAGTCTGGATTTGATGAGCAAGAGAGATCACGCCATGGCTGCAGCGCGAGCTGGCGACAAGAAAAAAGAAGACGGTATCTGGGAAACGGCCAAAGTCATCATTCAGGCATTGGCCATCGCGTTTTTTGTCCGCACATTCTTTTTCCAACCGTTCAATATTCCATCACCCTCCATGTACCCGACCTTGAAAGTTGGAGATTATCTATTTGTTTCAAAGCTTTCCTACGGTTATGGAAAGTATTCGTTTAACTTCAGCTTTGGTGGCTTTGGCGAAAAGGCGAAGCCATGGATCAGCTGTTGCCCGATAGATTTTCCGGGCCGGAAAGTCCTGGCCGAATTGCCCCAGCGTGGTGATGTTGCGGTGTTCAAGTTGCCCACCGACACCAACGTCGACTACATCAAGCGGGTGATCGGCCTTCCTGGTGATCGTATTCAGATGAAAGATAATCTGCTCTACATCAATGATGTGCCGGTGAAAATGCAGCGCATCGAAGACTATGTCGATCCGGAGGGTTTCGGTGGCGGGGGCCAACCGATACCGCAATATCTTGAAACCTTGCCGAATGGGGTGTCGCATCGGATTCTGGACTACACACCCAATGGCGACGCCGACAATACGGAAGTCTACATTGTGCCAGAAGGCCATTACTTCATGATGGGTGACAATCGCGACAACTCACAGGATTCGCGTTACCAGAACCAGGTCGGTTTTGTGCCGCTCGAGAACTTCGTGGGTCGGGCTGATGTGTTGTTCTTCTCGATTTCCTCGGAAGCCACGCTACTGAAAATCTGGGAATGGCCCTTCAAGATCCGTTGGTCGCGCTTGTTCAACCTCATCTAATGATGGCAACCAAACCAAAGCCCATTCCTGATATGCGGACGATTGCGGGTCTTGGCTACACCTTCCAGAATCCTGAACTGCTGCAGCAAGCACTTTCCCATGGCAGCAGCCTGCAGGTTGAGGAAAGCTATGAGCGCCTGGAATTTCTGGGTGACCGGGTACTCAGCCTGGTAATCGCCGGATATCTTTTCAAGCAGCATGGCAAAGAGCGCGAGGGCCGTCTTTCAGCCCGGCATAGCACGTTGGTGCGCGGTGAAGTTTGTGCCGATATTGCAGATCAGCTTGGCGTGGCCGACGTGTTGCTGGTGGGAACTGTTGAACGCAAGCAAGGCGTCAATAAAATGCGTTCGGTGCTGGGCGATGTGATGGAAGCATTGATTGGCGCCGTCTATCTGGATGGCGGCATGCAAATGGCGGAAGATTTTGTCTTGTTGCACTGGAAAGCCATGCTGGCCAACCCCGACGGTGCGGCCAAAGATGCCAAAACATTTGTGCAGGAATGGGCCTTGGCACGGGGCAAGGTTTTGCCGGTCTATGAACTGCTGGGGCGGTCAGGCCCTGAACATCGGCCTGAATTCACGGTGAAACTGACTGTTGCCAAAAAAGGTGAGGCCGAAGGCCAGGGTGCCACCAAGCAGGCGGCCGAAATGGCGGCAGCCCAACGTTTTATTGCAGACAAAGGATTGAGATGACCGATAGCGACACCAAGACACCGCGATTTGGCTTTGCGGCACTCATTGGTGCGCCCAATGCGGGGAAGTCTACATTGGTAAACCAGTTGGTTGAAACCAAGATTTCGATTGTTTCGCACAAGGTGCAGACGACGCGGGCCCGCATCCGGGCCATTCTTGTGAAGGACGACGTGCAAGCGGTTTTGGTGGATACGCCGGGCATCTTTGTGCCCAAGCGCAAACTTGATGAGGCCATGGTGCAAAGCGCCTGGGCGGGTGCCTCGGATGCCGATGCCGTGTTGTTGTTGGTTGATGCACGGCGCGGCATGGATGAGCAAGTCATCACCATCATCAACCAGTTGAGGGAGAGCAATGCCAAGGCCATGTTAGTGATCAACAAGACTGACCTGCTTCCGGCTGAACAACTTTTGCCCCTGTCGCAAAAACTCAATCAGGCGTTTTCATTTTCGGAAACTTTCATGGTGAGTGCGTTGAACGGCTCAGGTGTGGAAAAATTGCGTGAACGGATTTGTGCCCATATGCCGGTGGGGCCCTGGCACTATCCGGGGGATCAGGCGGCGGATGTCAACATGCGGTTTCTGGCAGCAGAAATCACCCGTGAGAAAATCTACGAACGCCTGCATGACGAATTGCCCTATTCATCAACCGTGGAAACCGATGCCTGGGAAGAACGCAAGGATGGTTCGGTAAAAATCTCGCAAACGATTTTTGTTGAGCGTGACAGCCAAAAGGCCATTGTGTTAGGCAAGGGTGGGCATACGGTCAAGACGCTTGGCCAATTGGCAAGGGCTGACATGGAACTGTCTTTTGACCGCCGGGTGCATCTTTTCCTGTTTGTGAAAGTGCGAGAGAATTGGTCCAACGATCCTGAACGGTTGCGCATGATGGGCCTTAGTGCATGATGAGACCGGGAAACTGAGTTCGCATGGAGTGGCGTGACGAGGGTATCATTCTCTCGGTTCGCAGCCATGGCGAGACCTCGGCCATTGCGGAAATTTTCACGGTTGAGCATGGTCGCAGCCTCGGGCTGGTGCGGGGTGGGCGGTCTCGTCACATGCGCCCCGTGTTACAGCCGGGCAATCTGGTTTCCATGACATGGCGGGCCCGGCTGGAGGAGCATTTGGGAAATTTTGTGCTTGAGCCTTTGTCGCTGCGGGCCGGGTTTATTATGGAAAATGCCTTGCGGCTTTCGGGATTGGCGTCGCTGTCAGCACTGGCGCAAGTGTTGCCGGAACGGGAACCGCATGGAAAACTCTATGAAGCCTCGCGCATCGTGCTTGAAGCC
>JANONM010000041.1:0-7209 GCA_031420855.1 Hyphomicrobiales bacterium | reverse complement strand
CCCTTCAGGTACTCCCCCGGCCAAGAGGCCGAGGGAGAAAGTGCGTTCTCCCTCGTCCGCCGTAGCCCTTGCGAAGGCGGATGGGGGAGTACCCCGAAGGGGGGGAGGGGGTGGTTGGGCTGGACTCCATGTTTCCCACTTATCAAAGGGGAAACAATTTCACTCCCCCAGCTTCCCCCAATCCACCATCAGCACATTCAAATCCCCCTTCGGTTCGAAATCCTTCTTCCGCACTTCAAACTTCGTCGGTCCGATTTTCTTCACGTCGTCCCCACAGAAGCTGACCAGTGCGTCTTGCTTGCCTTTATCAACCACCAACCGGAAATCCTTGATCGGGCCTTTCCAGGTGGCGCCTGATGACAGGATGTAGCTGATCCATTTGGGGTTGCCCAAACGTCCGCCTGCTTTTTTGACGCGGGCCTCGTAGGCTTTGATCCAGTCGTCATCGATGCAATAAAGGGCACGGTCCTTGGCCAGGTTGTCGCGCCCTTCCTGATCCAACTGGGCAACATATTCCTTGGTATAATTCACTCCGCCTTCAACCGATGCACCAATCACCGGCACGTAACTGTGGCTGACGGAAAGTTTGCGGCCTGCCGGAAATATCTGCATCCGCGTCACATAGGATTTCACTGTCCATTGCGGCGCGAAATAAAGATCGGGTGGATAGGGCGCATCCTTGCCGCTGTCGTCGGTGTAGCGCGGCAAGGCTCCGATGGTGATGAGGTTTTGTTTTACATCGGTCGGCAAAGCGTTGATATGTTTTTCAAAATCCTTCATGTCGCCGTTGAGCGCAATGCCATGCTTTTGCAACTCTTCCGAAATATCCTTATCCCGCGCAAAGGCCCGCTGCACCAGCGTAATGGGAAAGGGCTTGCCATCCACCAGTGTCTTGAATTTAAGGTCGCGTTCAAAATTCACCAGTCCGCGGGCGCTTTCATATTCGTTCGGGATCACGATATCCGGCAAGGGAAACATCACCGATGCTTCAACGTCCTGGTCCGTGAGATTGGAAAACACATAGTCCACGCGGATTTGTTTTTCCGAGACATAAAGCTCTTCCTTGTCCATGGAAATTTTGTCGGTGTCCGCAAGCACCAGACCACCAATGCCAATCTGGGCAAAGCCATCGTTGGCAGTTGCGCTTGCCGCCCAAAACACAAGGGCCACCAACAGGCCGAAAACACGGTAGGCAAAAATCATTGCACACTCCAATCAAGGATTAAATACCTAGTTCCCGGATGTGGCCAAATTGAGGCCGCCTAGTTCTTCAAGCGATATCCGGTCTTGAACATCCAGGCCACCACAGCCAGGCAGACGAATAAAAAGCCCAAGGTTGCCGCAAGGCTCACGATGACATTCACATCCGCCACTTCGTTGAAACTCCAGCGAAAACCACTGATGAGATAGACCACTGGATTGAAATAAGAAATTGTGCGCCAAAGGGGTGGCAAGATGTCGAGCGAATAAAAACTGCCGCCCAGGAAAGTCAGCGGCGTGATGATGAGCAGTGGGATGATTTGCAGTTTTTCAAAACCATCCGCCCACAGACCAATCATGAAACCCAGCAAACTGAAAGTTGCCGCTGTCAGCAACAAAAACGCAACCATCCAAAACGGATGGCGAATTTCCAGTGGCACAAAAAACGCCGACGTCACCAGAATAATCAGGCCGATCAGCAACGACTTTGCCGCCGCCGCACCAACAAATCCAAGTACCATTTCAAGCGCTGAAATGGGCGCCGCAAGATATTCATAAATCGTGCCGGAGAAGCGCGGAAAATAAATCCCGAAGGAGGCATTGGAAATCGATTGGGTGAGCAGCGACAACATAATGAGCCCCGGCACAATGAAAGCGCCGTAGCTCACCCCTTCAATATGCTGAATGCGCGAACCGATGGCCGCGCCAAACACCACAAAATACAGGATGGTGGAAATCACCGGCGAAATCAGGCTTTGGCCAATGGTGCGGAAAAACCGCTTCATCTCGGATGAGAAAATCGTGAGAACAGCGCGCCAGTTCATGATTTCACCAATCCGAGGAAAATGTCTTCAAGCGAACTTTGCTCCGTGTGCAGATCAATATAATCTATTTTGGATTTGGTCAGCACACTGAGAAACTCGGCAATGCCGCCCTTGTTGTCGTGGGTATCATAGGTATAGGCCAATTCCCGTCCTTCTTTTGACAGGGCAGTTGCGAATTTTGACAACGCCATAGGGATCGTAGCCAAGGGTTTTGCTAATTCAAGTGTCAGTTTCTTCTGTCCGAGCTTTTGCATCAGGGCTTTTTTCTGCTCGATCAACACCAGACCGCCCTTGTTGATGACGCCGATACGGTCCGCCAATTCTTCAGCTTCTTCGATGTAGTGGGTGGTCAGGATAATGGTCACGCCGCTGTCGCGCAAACCTCGCACCACAGCCCACAGGTCCTGGCGCAATGCCACGTCCACACCCGCCGTTGGCTCGTCAAGAAACAGGATGCGCGGTTCATGGGAAAGCGCCTTGGCAATCAAAACCCGCCGCTTCATGCCACCCGACAAAGTGACAATCTTCGAATCCTTTTTGTCCCACAAGGAAAGCTTCTTCAACGTCGCCTCGATATGACCGGGATTGCTTTCCCTGCCATAGAGCGCGCGGCTGAAACTCACCGTGTCCCAGACGGTTTCAAAAATCGGCAGATGCAATTCCTGCGGCACCAGCCCGATGAGTTTGCGGGCTTCACGAAAAGCCGTCACATTGTCATGGCCATCCACCGTAACACTGCCCCGCGATTTGGTGACAATGCCGCAGATGATACTGATCAGCGTGGTTTTGCCGGCACCATTGGGACCGAGAAGCCCCAGAATTTCGCCCCGCTGGATATCCAGGGAAATCGATTTGAGGGCCTGCAACCCAGAGGCATAGGTTTTACTGAGGTCTTTGATCGAAATGATGGGAGCCATGGCCCTATGTAGCAACTGGCCCCGCAATTTCAAGCGTCAGCCAAAACTCTCAGGCCTCAAGACTTTCCCGCAACATCTCCAGCTCCAACCATTGTTCCTCGGCTGTTGAAAGTTCAACTGCCGCCGCCGCATGGCGCAAACTGGTCTTCTCAAAGGTTTTCGGGTCGCGGGTGAAAAGACCTGTATCACCAAGCTGCACAGCAAGCCTGTTCAATTCATCGTGCAGTTTTGCCAATTTGGCCGGCAGGTTTTCAAGGGCATGTTTGTCCTTGAAGGAGAGTTTCTTTTTGATTAGCGGTTCAACAGGCAATGTCGTGGCAGCAAGCCTGATTTTGCCTGTTGTTTCTGAGGCGGATTTTCTGGAGGCAACGCCAGCGCCGCGCTGGGCCACCATGTCGCCATAGCCACCAGCATATTCCTGCCACTTGCCATCTCCTTCATACATCAGAACTGACGTTGCCACGCGGTCGAGAAAATCCCGGTCATGGCTGACCACAATGACTGTGCCAGTATATTCTCCCAGCATCTCTTGCAAAAGATCGAGGGTTTCCAGATCGAGATCATTGGTGGGTTCATCCAAAATCAGAAAGTTGGAAGGCCGTGCCAGTTCCCGCGCCAGAATCAATCGCGCCCGTTCGCCGCCCGAGAGAACCGATACAGGTGTTCGCGCCTGTTCAGGGCGAAACAGGAAATCCCGCATATAAGTCATCACATGTTTGGTTTCACCGTTGATGGTGACTGATGACCCCCTGCCCCCGGTGATGACATCTTGCACGATATCAGTTGGTTTCAGGCTCAGGCGGTTTTGGTCAAGCGTCACAATATCAAGGTTGGTGCCCAGTTTGATAGTGCCGGAATCTGGCGCAAGGGCACCCGTCAGCAATTTGATCAGTGTGGTTTTACCAGCACCGTTGGGACCCACCAAGGCAAGACGATTGCCGCGCAGCACCAAAAGATCAAGGCTGGAAACAATCGTCCGTTCACTGAATGATTTGGAAATCCGCGTGGCCTCGACCACCAGCTTCCCGGAAAGTTCAGCACTCGAAGCCGTGAGTTTGACATTGCCCTGGCTCCCCACATGTTCCCGCCGTTGCTTTCGCAAGCTGCCCAGAAGTTCAACCCGGCGCATGTTGCGCTTGCGCCGTGCAGTCACGCCATAGCGCATCCAATGCTCTTCGCGCGCAATGCTTTGGGCCAACAGGGACTGGTCCCGTTCCTCTTCTTCCAGCACCTGGTCGCGCCATTGTTCAAAGGCCACAAAGCCGCGCTCCATGCGCCGCGTCTGGCCGCGGTCAATCCAGATGGTTCGATTGGACAGGGCTTCGAGAAAACGCCGGTCATGGCTGATCAGGATCAAGGCACCGCGAAAGGCCTTGAGTTCGGACTCCAGCCATTCGATAGCCGGAAGATCAAGATGGTTGGTGGGTTCATCCAACAACAACACATCGGGATCACTGGCAAGCGCACGGGCCAAGGCGGCGCGTCTGGCTTCACCACCTGACATTCTTGCAGGTTCCTCCAGACCTGTCAGGCCCAACTCACGCAGGTAATGTTGGGCGCGGTGGATTTCACCCATGGGGCCGAGGCCCGCCTCAACATAACTGTCAACATTGGCATGGGTGCCGAAATCCGGTTCTTGAGGCAGGTAGTGCACCGTGGTGCCGGGTTGAAAGAAACGTTCGCCGCTGTCTTGCTCGACCAGACCAGCGGCAATTTTCAGCAGGGTGGATTTGCCCGAGCCATTGCGTCCGACAAGACAAATGCGTTCATCATCGGCCAGCGCCAATTCAGCGCCTTCGAGCAGCGGCCTGCCGCCAAAACCCAGTCCGATATTTTTCAGTGATAGAAGAAGTCTGCCCATGGGGCCGCTTGCTAGATGGCAGAGAAGCCATTGTCCACGAAAAGCTGTTGGCCCGTGACAAAAGCTGACTCATCGCTGGCCAGATAAAGCGCTGCCCGCGCCACATCTTCGGGTTCACCAATGCGGCCTTGGGCGGCAGCAATAGCGGCTTCCGACACATCAACACCCAGTGCCGTCAATTCCTTCACTTCGCGCAAACCATGGGGCGTGCGGATGAAGCCGGGACACACGGCGTTGCAGCGGATATTGCGATCCCTGAATTCCACCGCAATGGCCCGGGCAAACATGTGCACAGCACCCTTCGTGGTATCGTAAAGCACTTCCATAGGCGTGGCCAAAACCGCCGAGATCGACGATGTGCAAACGATGGAACCACCACCAGCGGCAATCATGTGAGGTAACACGGCCTTGGTCATCAGGAACATGCTTTTGACATTGACGGCATGCAGCCAGTCCCATTCCGCTTCGGTGGTTTCGAGAAACGGTTTGATGACAATGGTACCCGCATGATTGAACAATACGGTGGTGGGGCCGAATGCTTTTTGCGCCGCGTTGACAGCGGTCGTCACTTCGTCGGTTTTGGAAACATCCGCTTGAAGTGCGATGGCAATGCCGCCGGATTTTCTGATGTCAGCAGCCGTGGCTTCGGCGGCTTCAAGGTTGCGGTCGACGATTGCGACTTTTGCGCCTTCCGTGGCAAACAGTTTTGACGAGGCCCCACCCATGCCAGTGGCACCGCCGGAAACCAGAGCCACTTTGCCCCTCAGTCGATCTACCATCGTGAACTCCTATTCAAACAGGCTGGAAACACTTTCCTCGCGGGAGGTGCGGCCGATGGCTTCACCGATCAGTGAAGCCACGGACAGGACACGAATGTTGCGGGCAATTTTCACGGCTTCCGTGGGCTGGATCGAGTCGGTGATGACCAAATGCTTCAGCTTCGATGACGTGATGCGCGAAACAGCGCCACCCGATAACACGCCATGGGTGATATAGGCGCTAACATCCTTGGCCCCTTGCTCCATCAAGGCCTCGGCGGCGTTGCATAGGGTGCCACCAGAATCGACGATGTCGTCAAGCAGGATGCAGGACTTGCCCTTCACTTCACCGATGATATTCATCACCTCCGAGTCGCCCGCCCGTTCCCGGCGTTTGTCGACAATGGCGAGCGGACAATCCAGCCGCTTGGCCAGGGCGCGGGCCCGCACCACGCCGCCAACGTCGGGTGAAACCACCACCGTGTTGGCCACATCACCATGCTGTTTGATGTCGCGCACAAAGACCGGGCCGGAAAAAAGATTGTCAGTGGGAATATCGAAAAAGCCCTGGATTTGACCTGCATGCAAATCCATGGTGAGCACGCGGTCAGCCCCGGCATGGGTGATCAGGTTTGCCACCAGCTTGGCGGAAATCGGAGTTCGGGGACCAGGTTTGCGGTCTTGCCGGGCATAACCGAAATAGGGAATTACGGCAGTGATGCGCTTTGCAGAAGCACGGCGAAGCGCATCGCAGATGATCAGCAGTTCCATCAGATTGTCGTTGGTGGGAAACGAAGTGGACTGCATGACAAAAATGTCTTGCCCCCGCACGTTTTCCTGAATTTCGACGAAAATCTCCATGTCGTTGAAACGCTTCACCACGGCCTTGGTGAGTGGCATGTGAAGATAGGCACAAATGGCTTCGGCAAGGGGCCGATTGGAATTACCGGCAATGATTTTCATCATGGTCTGTAGGGCCCTGCGCTCGCGTTAGAATGGGCGGTCTATATCAATCGCTTAAGGCTATGCAAAGGGCTGATCGGTCGCAGTGCACAATTATCGTGAATAGTCCGGTATCGTGAATTCACCGAAACTGCTGGATGAGTTTAAAAATGCCCTCTGCTGCTGCTTCAGCGGCATAACCGGCGTTTTCGCCCCAGAGATTATCAAGGGAGCCTGCGGGAACTGAATTTTCCTGGGCGATTTCACCGAGTCTTTTGCCCTTTGGGGTTTCGGCGGTCCATGTGAGTTTGACCAATTGGCTATCGCCTGATGGTTTGGCCATGGAAACGCGGCCGATGATGAGAATGGCATCGGCTTGCGGTTTTTCCAACACGGGCCAACCGGCATCGGCCAAAACCTGGCGCATGGCCCCCGTCAACTCGGCATTGCCGGAGCCGCTTGCCCCCTTCACCATGGGGACTGCAACATAACGGATGGTCACGGCATCTTTCGCCGGGGGTGGTTTTGGCTTTGCCGCAACGTCAGGCGGAGCGGTGATATCGGGGAGTGCTTGCGGTTCTGCATCGGGAGGCGGTGTTACCGCCGCTTGCTGCGGTCCGTTCAGGGTTTCCAAGTCCAACTCATTCTCGGCACCGGGAGCAGCCTGCACCAGTGCATCCCAGGGGGGATTGACTGAAGGTTGCGAT
>JANONM010000040.1:0-2571 GCA_031420855.1 Hyphomicrobiales bacterium | reverse complement strand
CATCGCCGACATCACAGTGAACGGCCATCCGGAAACTGTGGGGCGGCAACGACCTCCGCAACACTTGACGCCCCTGCGTGCGCCCGAACCACAGACAATAATCAAAGATGGTTTGCGCCAGAAACTGTTGCGCGAAGGGCCTCAATCCATCGCCGATTGGATGGCGCAGCAGAAGCGGGTGCTCATCACCGACACCACCATGCGAGATGGCCATCAAAGCCTGCTCGCCACGCGCATGCGTTCGATTGACATGTTGCGGGTGGCACCGGCTTACAACGCCAACCTGCCGGAGTTGTTCTCGGTTGAATGCTGGGGTGGTGCTACCTTCGATGTGGCCTACAGGTTTCTGCAGGAATGCCCATGGCAGCGCTTGCGCGATCTCCGCACTTTGATGCCCCATCACCTGCTGCAAATGCTGCTCAGGGGTGCCAATGGCGTGGGTTATACGACGTATCCCGACAACGTGGTGCGCTCCTTCGTGCACCAGGCTGCCAAAACAGGCATTGATCTGTTCCGGGTGTTTGATTCACTCAACTGGGTCGAGAACATGCGGGTTGCGATGGATGCCGTGTTGGAAGCCGATAAAATATGTGAGGGCACGTTGTGTTACACGGGCGATATTCTCGATCCGGCCCGGGCCAAATATGACCTCAAATATTATGTGAACAAGGCCCGGGAACTGCAAGGTGCCGGCGCACACATCCTTGGCCTTAAAGACATGGCGGGCCTGCTCAAACCCGCGGCGGCCCGCGTGCTGATCAAGGCCTTGAAAGAAGAAGTGGGACTTCCCATTCACTTTCACACCCACGACACATCCGGCATCGCCGGGGCCACGGTGCTCGCAGCCTGCGATACGGGCGTTGATGCGGTGGACGCGGCCATGGACGCGTTTTCCGGTGGCACTTCCCAGCCCTGCCTCGGCTCTATTGTCGAAGCCTTGCGCCATACGACCCGCGACACCGGGCTGGATATCAAGGCGATCCGCGAAATCTCAACCTATTGGGAACATGTGCGTCGCCAATATGCGGCGTTTGAAAGCGGGCTTGCCGCTCCCGCCTCAGATGTTTATCTGCATGAAATGCCGGGTGGACAATTCACCAATCTGAAAGCCCAAGCCCGCAGCCTGGGCCTCGAAGATCGCTGGTCCGAAGTGGCCCAAGCCTATGCCGATGCCAATATGATATTCGGTGATATTGTGAAAGTCACACCCTCATCAAAAGTCGTGGGCGACATGGCCCTGATGATGGTGTCCCAGAAACTCACGAGAAAACAGGTCGAAGACCCGCTTGTTGATGTGGCATTTCCTGATTCCGTTGTTGACATGTTAAAGGGAAACCTTGGCCAACCCGATGGCGGATGGCCTGTGGAATTTTCGAAAAAAGTTCTGAAAAATGAAGCCGCTTTCATCCATCGGCCTGCTGCCCATCTGCCGGCAATTGACCTGGAGGCAACCCGCACCAAACTCAAAAGTGACCTGAATGTCGGCATTGAGGACAATGAGGACGAGACCATTGATGATGAAGACCTGAATGGCTACCTGATGTATCCAAAGGTCTTTCTGGACTATCGCGCCCGCCACCGCCTTTATGGTCCTGTGCGCACCCTGCCGACACAGACATTTTTCTTTGGCATGGAACCCGGAGAACAGATCACCGCCGAAATTGCCCCCGGCAAGCGACTCGAAATCGTGCTGCAAACCGTGGGAGCCACCTCTGATACCGGTGATGTAAAAGTCTTTTTTGAACTCAATGGTCAACCCCGCGAAATTCGGGTTCCAAATCGCAGCGCTAAAGGCAAGATCGCTGCACGCCCCAAGATTGAAGACGGCAATCCAGCTCACGTAGGCGCACCCATGCCCGGCCTTGTTGTTGGCATTTCGGCAAAACCAGGAGACGTTTTATCAAAAGGTGATCCCATCCTGCAACTCGAAGCCATGAAAATGCAAACTTCCGTGGTAGCCGAACGCGCCGGAAAGCTCACCGCCGTCCACGTCAAAATCGGTGACAGCGTAGAAGCAAAAGACCTGGTGGCTGAGGTGGAGTAAAAATCCGGCGAAGGGATTGACTCCCATTGAACTCATCCAACCATCTCCGCCCGCGAAAGCTGCCTTGGACAATCCGATCAATCACCATGGCGCACAGGAGGATGGCAAGGCCGGCCAGCAGGCCTTGGCCCTTGGCGGCCTATTGCAGGGATTGCAGCACCACTGATCCCAACCCTTGCGCCCCGTTCAGGCTGGCGATGACGACCATCGACAGGCACATCAGAATGGTCTGATTGATCCCCGCGAGGATTGACGGCAGGGCCAGCGGCAAATCAACCCCGCGCAGCACTTGCCATTCTGTCGCCCCAAAGGCCCGCGCCGCCTCTTTGATATCCTCAGGCACGCCGTTCGAAACTTCGGCGTGAAAACAATTGAAAACGTCCCCCTCCTCCCGCCTTTGTCTCCTGATGCATCACTTAAAAACTTGAACTTTTGAATAAATGTGATACATATATTACTTATGCAGATCAGTTTTGATGAGCCTAAACGCCAACTCAATCTTTCAAAACATGGTCTCGACTTTGCGG
>JANONM010000039.1:0-7512 GCA_031420855.1 Hyphomicrobiales bacterium | reverse complement strand
GTCATTCAGCGTCGATTGTGTCCCTTCGATCTGCGAGGACAGAACCGCCTCTTTGCGGACATACATGTAGAGGAACAGCTCTTTGTTGGGCAGCAGAAGTGAAACACCGTCTAACCTGCCCAAAGCCCTGTCTGCGGCGCTGAGCCGTTCCAACATTCCCGTCAGCAATATCGGCGGATTTGGCGGCAGCGGTGTCGGAACGTAGGCACGAACCTTCTCACCAGCGACTGCTGTTTCGTGAAATGTCCCTAGCCTGCCTTTCATACGCTTCTCCAAATTAAGCACTGCTTAAATAGCGCACTCTACTAATAAAGGAAATGGCAAAATTCTTTATTTATAGAGCTGTTTTCGCACTCAAACCAGACAATTTGACGGCTGAAAACTACTAAACCATTGTTGATAAATGCCAATTCTGATTTCCGCCTATTAAATTCAGTGAAAACCCATTTAATAGGCGATTAGTAGGCGACAGGATGAAATCGGGTGAATATCAGTGAGCACAGATGAGCAGGCCAAGTCGTTGAATTCAGTGCGCAATGAGCGCAATTGACATTCAATGAACCCAGATGAATATGCCCATAAAGCTAATTCGTAATGACGGGGTCAGGTGTTCGAGTCACCTAAGCTGCACCAGCCACAAACTTTGGGTCCACATTCAAACTGACCCGCGCCACTTTC
Source organism: Hyphomicrobiales bacterium (assembly GCA_031420855.1). GTDB lineage: Bacteria > Pseudomonadota > Alphaproteobacteria > Rhizobiales > Aestuariivirgaceae > Aestuariivirga. The sequence continues at coordinate 6,834 of JANONM010000039.1, read as the reverse complement.
CTTACAATAAGTCCACTTGCTGGACACGCCAGCGAACAAAATCGCGCCATCAAGCCGCTGTGGAATTAGGAGGCGAGAAAAAAGGTTTGAAGTAGTGTCCGTTCAACGGCGTTTTGCTGTCTATGTAAAAATAGTATGGGCTCTGTAAAATGAACTGTGTCAGGGCGATTTTTCACATGGCCTTGACGGGCAATTGAAATGTCAAGACGGAACGCCGCTTCGGATACTCAAGCCCCCGATACCTCCAGACCCAGACGAGAATACCCTCTTCTCAAGAACGTTGATGAACAAAGATGAGAAGTCAGAACACGAAAATGGCAATGACAGAGCAAGCCGAAAAATTCAAACAGGCAACTAAAGAATTGGAGACTTCAGATGATGAAGTGGCCTTTGACGCGAAATTGATGACACTGGCCAAGGCTCAAGATGAGCCCGCCTGGGGGAAGTGAATTAGACCGCTGAGTTATGGTCCATAACTATTTTCGCCTTCTGGTTTGTCAAGTATACAATCGCCTCCGTCGCGCAAGAACAAAAAAGAACGAACACTTAGCCCTCAGCCTTGGCAATGCCCACCAAGGCTGGACGCAGGCAGCGTTCACCCACGGCATAGCCTGATTGGACTTCCTGCATGATGATACCGGGGGGGCGTTCGGAGGTTGGCACTTCGAACATCGCCTGATGGTAGTTTGGATCAAACTTCTGGCCGATGGTTTCAACCCGGCGTATATTATGACGCAGGAACACATTGAGCAATTCCCGCTCTGTCATTTCAATGCCGTCGAGGAATTTTTTCATGATGTCATCAATGATGTTTCGTTCATCGGGCGGCACAGCGGCCAGGGTGCGTGACAGGCTGTCAGCCACACCCAGCAAATCCCGGGCAAAATTCGACGCGGCATAGAGCGTGGCCTCAGCTTTCTCCCGCTCCATGCGTTTGCGCAGGTTTTCCATATCAGCAGCCAGCCGCAACATGCGGTCCCTGTTGCCCGCCAGGTCTTCCTTCAGCGTGGCGATTTCGAGATCACGGGGGTCATCAGGAGCCGCCGCTAAAATCTCGTCAGCCATGGACTCAAGGTTCTCGGCTTCCAGGTCCACGGGCTGTTGTTCAGGCGTCTCGTTCATCTCACATCCAAATTTCAAATTTATTTTTCAATTTCGGGGGTTCGTCGGCCTGCATATCGGCGGGCTGCAGTTAAAAATCAAGTGACCACTGCTTACGACAGCAGTTTGCCGATAACCTTGGCCGTATAGTCCACCATGGGGATAATCCGGGCATAGTTGAGCCGGGTGGGCCCGATGATGCCCAGCACACCGACAATCTTGTCATCTTCATTGCGAAACGGTGCGGCAATCAGCGAGGAACCGGAGAGCGAAAACATGCGCGATTCAGCCCCGATGAATATTCGCACGCCCTCGGCATTTTCGGCAAGTCCCAGAAGGTCCACCAGCTCACGCTTGTTTTCGATGTCTTCAAACAGCCTGCGGATGCGTTCAAGATCAGCCGCAGCGGCATTGTCTTCCAACAGGTTGGCCTGACCCCGCACAATCAGTGATTTGGCATCAGGATTGCCTTCACCAGCCCACACCGCCAAGCCACTTTGTACCACGCGGGCTGATACGTCATCGAGTTCACGGCGCAGGTTCTCCACCTCCCGCGCCACCAGACTTTGCACCTCACCCAGGGTTTTGCCTTGCGCCTTGGCCGAGAGATAATTCGAGGCGCGCATGAAAATTGAGGCGGGCAATCCGGACGGCACATCGATCACCCGGTTTTCCACATTGCCATCTTCAGTGACCAGAATGACGAGTGCCCGACCCGGCGACAAATTGACGAATTCAATATGCTTCAGTCGCGCATTCAGTTTGGGCGACAACACCACGCCAGCACACTGCGACAACCCGGAAAGCAAGGACGTGGCATCGCCCAGCACATCTTGCAAACTGCGCTGGCGATTGGCGGCTTTCACCTGGGCGTCAATCCGCGCCCGTTCATCTGTGCCAAGCGATCCCACTTGTAAAAGGGCATCAACAAAAAACCGCAGACCAATATCAGTGGGGATACGACCCGCCGAAGTATGGGGCGATGTGATGAGACCTGAGTCCTCAAGGTCCATCATCACATTACGGATTGATGCGGGCGAGAGGGAAGAGGGCAGGGTCTTTGAAATGGTCCGCGATCCCACCGGCTCTCCGGTTGCAAGGTAAGTATCCACCAAATGCTTGAACACATCACGGGCACGGGCATCCATGCTGGCCAGCAGTGTTGGCTTGTCGTCGGGTGGCTTTGGAATGGTCATACCCACAAGATAGAGCCTTGGCTTTCCTTTTCAAGCCAAGTTGTTCTATGAGGCTTTCAAACTCAAACAAGGACATCTGCATGCGCCCTTCTGGCCGTAAACCCGACCAACTCCGCCCCGTAAGCTTTACCCGTGGTTTCACCAAACACGCCGAAGGCTCATGCCTCGTCAAATTCGGCGACACCCATGTGCTGGTCACTGCCTCCTTGGAAGAAAAACTGCCACCCTGGCTGAAAGGCCAGGGCAAGGGCTGGGTCACCGCCGAATATGGCATGTTGCCAAGGGCCACCCATGATCGCACCCGCCGCGAAGCCGCGAGCGGCAAACAATCGGGCCGCACCCAGGAAATCCAGCGCCTTATTGGACGTTCCATGCGGGCCGTGGTCGATCTTGTGGCCTTGGGCGAACGCCAGATCACCCTGGACTGCGATGTGTTGCAAGCCGATGGTGGCACCCGTACGGCATCCATCACCGGCGCCTGGATTGCATTGCATGATTGCCTCAAAGGCATGGAAGCCCGCAGCATGTTCAAGACGTTTCCGTTGAAAGATCATGTCGCCGCCATTTCTTGCGGCATTCACGGCACAACGCCGGTTTTGGATCTCGACTATATCGAGGACTCATCAGCGGGAACCGACGCCAATTTTGTCATGACCGGATCCGGTGGCATCATCGAAATCCAGGGCACGGCAGAAGGCGCACCCTTCAGCGAAGCCGATCTCCACGCCCTGCTCGGCCTTGCCAAGTCAGGCATTGTCGATCTGGTTAAGATGCAGCGGGAAGCCGTCGCCTGATGCGCAAACTTGTCGGCCAGAAGATTGTCATCGCCACCCACAACAAAGGCAAGTTGGAGGAATTCCGCCAACTCTTCGCCCCCCATGGCATGGATGTGGTGAGTGCTGGTGAATTGGGTCTGCCTGAACCTGATGAAACTGAAAATACCTTTATGGGCAATGCCCGCATCAAGGCAATGTCGGCCATGCAAGCCACGGGGCTGATTACGTTGTCGGATGATTCCGGCCTCTGCGTCGATGCCCTGAATGGCGATCCCGGTGTTTATACAGCAGACTGGGCAGGCCCCTCGCGCGACTGGATGATGGCCATGCGGCTGGTGGAAGAAAAACTGCAATCCGTAGGCGCTGATACCAATGAAAAACGCAGCGCTAGTTTCAACTGCACACTTTGTGTGATGTGGCCCGATGGCGAGGAGCGCTTCTTTGTTGGCCGCGCCCCCGGCCATCTCACCTGGCCACCACGCGGCCAGATGGGCCATGGCTATGATCCGGTGTTTGTGCCTGATGGTGAGAGTCTGAGCTTTGGTGAAATGAGTCACGAAGAAAAGAACAAGATTTCCCACCGGGCGTGGGCGTTGAAGAAAATGTTTGGGGCGTTGTTTTGAGATTGGGCATTGAAGGGACCTCATCCGGCGCTTCGCGCCACCTTCTCCATCTGCGATGGAGAAGGGACATATTTCAATCACCCGTCCCTTCTCCACGCCTTCGTGGAGAAGGTGGCGCAACGCGCCGGATGAGGTCCCTTTGGCCATGAACTCTGCTTTCGGCATCTACATCCACTGGCCCTTTTGCAAAGCCAAATGCCCCTACTGCGATTTCAACAGCCACGTCCGCCATGCAGCGGTAGACAACATGGGCTTTGCCAAAAGCCTCGCAACTGAACTCGCCTGGAATGCCCAACACACCAAGGGTCGCACTGTCTCCAGCATTTTCTTCGGCGGCGGAACACCCTCGCTTATGCCGCCCCAAGCCGTGGCACTTGTATTGAACGCCATTGCAAAACTGTGGCCCATTGCGCCGGATGCCGAGATTACCCTCGAAGCCAATCCCACAAGCGTTGAAGCCGAAAATTTCCGGGGCTATCGCAGTGCCGGCGTCAACCGTGTCTCCGTCGGCGTGCAATCACTTGTTGAAGACGATCTCAAAGCCTTGGGCCGTCAGCATTCACCCGAAGAAGCCCTTGCCGCCTTCCGGCTTGCCGCAAAAATATTCCCGCGTGTTTCCTTCGACATGATCTATGCAAGGCCCCGCCAAACACTCGAAAGCTGGAAAGCTGAATTGACCCGCGCCCTCGCGGAACAGCAGGGCCACATGTCACTCTATCAACTCACCATCGAACCCGAAACCCGCTATGCCGATCTCCATGCAGCGGGCAATCTAATCATCCCCTCCGATGACCTCTCCGCCGATCTCTATGACCTCACGCAAGAACTGACATCAGCCGCAGGCCTTCCCTGTTACGAAATCTCCAACCACGCCAAGTCAGGCCACGAGAGCCAGCACAATCTGCTGTATTGGCGCTACGGCGAATATGTCGGCGTCGGCCCCGGCGCCCATGGCCGTCTCGTTGACGGCGACAATGTGATTGCCACGGCAACCGAAAAACATCCCGAGACCTGGCGCAAACTTGTCGAAACCCAAGGCCATGGCGTCATCACCCGTGAGGACACGCCACCCCCCTCTCAGGCCCGAGAACAATTGTTGATGGGCCTCCGGATCAGCGAAGGCATTGACCTGCTGCGTTATGAAAAACTGGCAGGCCGCCCCATGACGCAAGTCAAGATCAACGCCATGATGGAACTTGGCATGGTCACCATGTCAGGCAATTCGCACCTCGCCGCCACCCAAGCCGGACGACGTGTGCTCAATGCGGTTATTGCCGAATTGGCGGACTGATAAATCTTCCGCTATGACCTCTCCATGAATGAGGCCATCCGCAACTACCACATCGCTGCCCATGCCTTCACGGCTGATCGGCTGACACCCGGACTCTATCTGGTGCCCACACCCATCGGCAATCTGGGAGACATTACCATCCGGGCCTTGCAGGTTCTGGCGGCTGCTGACTTCATTTATTGTGAAGACACCCGCGTCACCATCAAGTTGCTGGACCGCTATGGCATCCGGGGACGCCTCAAATCCTACCACGACCACAACACCGAAATCTCCGGCAAGGTCATCATGCTGGATATCAACACAGGCCATGCCATCGCCTTGTGCAGCGATGCCGGAACGCCACTGATTTCCGATCCAGGTTTTCCGCTGGTGCGCGATTGCATTGCGGCGGGCTTGAAAATCGAAGCCTTGCCGGGTGCTTCGGCCCTGTTGCCATCCCTGCAACTCGCAGGCTTTCCCACGGATCGATTTACCTTCCTTGGATTTCTCCCGCAGAAGCAAAGTGAACGCCTGCGTTTTCTGCAAGACATGGCGCTACGAACTGAAACCCTTGTTGTCTATGAATCACCCCACCGCATCCTTGATTGCCTGGTCGACATGGAAGCAACATTTGCCAGTCGCCGAATTTCGGTTTCGCGTGAAATTTCAAAACTCCACGAAGAGACCTTGCGGGGAACGGCCGGCGAAATTCTGGCAATTCTAAAACCCCGGCCCACCATCAGGGGCGAGTTCGTTGTTGTCGTGGAACCGCAAGAACCTGTGCCTGAAATCGCCAGCGACGCAGAAATCCAGCAGGCCATTGAATCCGCCCTCAAAGACAATCCCGCCAGCAAGGCGGCTGGCCTTGTGTCGAAAAAACACAATCTCCCTCGTGATGACATCTATGCCCGCATCCTGAGCCTCAAGGGCAAGACGTGAAACGCTCCCGACAAGCGGCAGAAAAACACGGCCATCTCGCGGAACTGGTGGCCCTGTGGTTTATGCGCTGCAAAGGCTACAAACTATTGGCCCAGCGCTACAAGTCCCCGGCTGGCGAAGTGGACCTGATCATGCGGCGCGGCGACACCACAGCTTTCATTGAAGTCAAAGCCCGGATGACAGTTGACGAAGCCATCCTCGCCGTCACCACCTATCAATCCCGCCGCATCGCCACGGCGGCGGCTTTCTACACCTCGCAATATGACAGGGCTGCCAAGTCCTATTGCCGGTTTGACATTGTGGCCGTGCCTTCCTACCTCTGGCCCACCCATATCGAGAATGCCTTTTACGGGAACTGAAACATGAAACTGAATGTCGCCGTCCAGATGGACCCCATTGCTGCAATCGACATCACAGGCGATTCAACTTTCGCCATGATGCTTGAGGCACAGCGGCGCGGCCACAGCCTGTTTCATTACCATGTGAAGTCCCTGGCCCTGCAAGGCGGTGAGCTGTCGGCCCGCGGCGAACGGGTGGTGGTGCGCGATGAAAAGGGCAATCATTTCACAGCGTCCTCGCAAGAGAAAATTGATCTCGCCTCCCAACATGTCATCCTGATGCGGCAAGACCCACCCTTCGATATGGGCTACATTACCTCCACCCACATGTTGGAGGCCATTCATCCCAAAACCCTCGTGGTCAATGATCCGGCAGAGGTTCGCAACGCCCCGGAAAAACTCTACGTGCTGGGCTTTCGCCAGTTCATGCCCGAAACCCTGATCACCCAGGATGTGAAAGAGATCGATGCCTTTCGCCGCGCCCATGGCGACATCATCCTGAAGCCGCTTTATGGCAATGGTGGTGCCGGGGTTTTCCGCACCCATGACGAAGACCAGAATTTCACCTCGCTGCTCGAACTCTTTGCCCAC
>JANONM010000038.1:0-2021 GCA_031420855.1 Hyphomicrobiales bacterium | reverse complement strand
GGGGCACCTTCTCCACGAAGGCGTGGAGAAGGGACAATATTCAATCACCTGTCCCTTCTCCACGCCTTCGTGGAGAAGGTGGCGCCACGCGCCGGATGAGGTCCCTTTGGCTGCATGCTGGAGCCTCCCCCGCAAGCAGGGGAGGCGTCGCAGGATGTTACTTCTGCGCGTCCACAGCATCTGCCATCGCATTTGCTGCATCGGCTGCCGAGATGTCGGAGTTGACGAATTCCGTGATCGTCTCCATCATGGCACCGCGATACTTTTGCAGCACGGTCATGTTATGGGCCATGGAACGCACCAGCGTACCTGCCTTGATGGAAGCCGCAAGGTCAGCCTGCGCCAATTGCTGGCAGGGGTTGAAACCCTTGCTCAGGTCAACGTCAAGTCGGGCCGGAATCGAACCCTTGGTGATGTTGAACACCGTCTGGAACTCCGGCGACAGAATGGTCGATGCCAAAAGCTTTTGGCCTTCAATGTATTCCGGATCAGTCTGCTGGAAGAACACTACCGAGTCAGAGTTCAAGATGAAGCCGGGCTTGCCCCAATCCGTGGGTGCCTGGCCGCAAACGTAATCCTTGCCGTGTTCCTTGCCCACGGCTTTCAGAACACCAACTTGCCAATCCCCCATGATATGGAACAGCGCGTCGCCGTTGGCCATCAGGTTGGAGGCCGTATCATAGTCACGGCCAACGATGCCGGGATCCATGTACTTCGTCACCATCAGGCGCATCTGTTCGAAGGCCTTGACCATGCCGGGCGAACGCATGGCAGCGGTGTCTCCTTCCACAAAGGCTTTCTGGAACAGGTCCTTGTCGATACCATAGACAACGACTTCAAATGTTGTGGAATCGGTCCAGTCAGCAGAGTAGTGGGCCAGGCAAATCTTCTTGGCAGCAATGGCCTTTTCGCAGGCGGCATTGAAATCAGCCCAGGTCTTTGGCAGTGCATCAACACCAGCCGCTTTCATGGCAGGAACCGAACCCCAGATCCAGTTGATGCGGTGAATGTTCATCGGTGCTGCAACCCATGAACCCTTGGGCTTCATGACGGGGAACAGCTCGGGTGCCACAACTTTTTCCCAGCCCTCGGCGGCGGCAAGTTCGTCAAGATTGGCGGTTTTGCCGGTTTCATTCCATTCGGCAATTTCCGGGCCTTTCAACTGCACGGCAGCGGGGGCGTTGCCTGAGAGCACGTCAGCGCGCAGTTTGGCCAATGTGTTGGCCGTGTGGCCGGCAATGGCGTTTTGCTCCCACTTGCCGCCCTTGGCTTCGAACATCTCGCCAAGTTTGGCAATGGAAGCGGCATCAGAACCAGTCGCCCATTGATGCAACATCAGGGTTTTCGGTTGGGCAACAGCCAATCCAGCCAGCATGGTGGTGGCGGCGGCTATGGCCAGCAGTGACTTGATAATTTTCATGAACTCCTCCCAGAGCAATTGTAAAAGTTTGATTGCTAAACAGTGTTTACGAAGCTGTATGTGCAAGGCAGGCTGAATGCCGCTCTTTTTATTTTGACAATTTGTTCTATGGTGAGCAAATTGCCTTGTCAATATGGAGGCAACAAGTTCAAGGTTTCGCAATGGCGCAAAGCGGCATCAGTGGGTGGGCGCATGGCCTTGGCGGGTGATCTTTTTCTCACGCTCATGATCAAGGCCCATCATCGGCATACGCTCCATAACCAACTGATTCCCGCGAGCATCTCCCAACGCTGATCCAGGCAGGCAAGTTCACGGAAAATGATTCACTTCTGGGCGCTGCCGGTCTGGTGCTTGACCATGGGGCAAGGCGGATAGAGCCTGGAAATTTCCTGCGAAAACCGATGAACAAAAATCAGTCTGTTTGCTCAATTGTCGGGCATTCTGGCTGCAGTTTTGACCGCTTGCCAGGCAGTGTTCAGAACTTATGCCTTGCACAAAAAGCCAAACTGGGTTCTGATCGCGATGCAACACGGCGAGGACACGGCGCAATGGCCTTCAACGAAATGTTTGCATCCAGCGGCAAAGTTCGCGATCCCTATGG
>JANONM010000037.1:0-1684 GCA_031420855.1 Hyphomicrobiales bacterium | reverse complement strand
GTCAAAAAACTCACTGCCTCTGAGGTGCGAGCCCTTGCGAGCCTCGAAGGGTGCTTCACCGATTGGCTGAACTCTCAATACCCCGCCGGATCGACCAGTCCTGAGGGACAGCCTGCATCCGTGGGCTCGGATGCGGCAATCAACGATGCAATCGGCGCTCCTGAGGGAATATCGCCCTTGAGGCCAATGGTGATTTCTGAAATGCGGCCCGCCTTGTCGCAAGCCACCCGCACCCGGTCACCAGCACCTTTGCCAAATGTTTCATCAAAGGCCTTGCGCAAATCCTTGCTGTCGATGGTTTTGCCGATATTTTCTGCCATGAATTTTTGCGCCGCCGAAGCATTGACGGCTTTGGTCAATCGGATGCTATCGGCAAAATAATTTTCCGCCGAACCGCCGGGATAGCAGGTGCCATGTTTGATCCATTCGTGACTGTCCAACAGAGACTGGGTGCCGGGCATCACTTCACCGAGTGCCGCACGGGTGGCAGGGGTCAATAGTGGAACCGGCAGTTTCTCCCATTGGTGCTGGTCATCGAGTGCCGCCACAGCTTGTGGAACACCACAAAACACATTGCGCCGGGGCTGCGGCCACAGGCCGTGCAAGGCAAAATGCGTGGCTTCATAGGATTGGGCATTTTGTAATTTGCATTCGACCTTGCCGCGCATCCCCTCACAAAACGCTGGCTGCCAGCTCAGAGCCAGCACATAGAAGGGAACACCGTCTCGCGGTCCTTTGGCCTGTTGCTTGGGCTTCACGGTACCGTCGGGCGTATCAACAGCAGCACCTGCCTTCGGGCTTGCACCAATCTGCGTGCCATCAATGCTGCCACACTCCAGGCTGACCCAGCGCTGGGGTGGTTTGGCAGAAGGAATATTGATCCAGTAATGGCTGGCCTGATCCTTGTTGCGCCCCAGAAGCTCATAAGTTTTGCCAGCTGTCACCGAGGCATTGTCAGGATTGGTTTTCTTTTTGATCGACACATGCGCCGGACAATCCTTGCCCGCCGCAAACTGCCCCTGCATTTTAACCTGGGCGAAAGCAGCCGGCGAAAGCAACAGGGCGACGGTGAATGAAAGAGCGGCAATAAATTTCATGGCGGAACCTCAATCGCAGATTTGGAGTGCTCCTTAGACCAAGCCGCGAAGACTTGCATTTGGAAATCGCTGGTCGAAAAATAGGATTATCAAAACAATCGACTGGATTGCGGCGTTAAAATAGGTTATAACCTATTTATGGATACCACCGCACAGATATTTCTCGTTGAAATCGAGAGTTTCCTATCGAATTCGGGCATTGAAGCCACAAGCCTCGGCAAACAGGCCTTGGGCGACCCGTCTTTGGTTTTTGACCTGCGCAAGGGCCGCTCGCCCTCCACCCGCACCATGGACAAGATCAGGGCCTGGATGCAGTCGCAATCCTCCCTGCCTTCAAGCAAGACAGAACCAGTTGTCCCCAAGACGATGACCCATCTGGACCGGCTGGAAGCCGAAAGCATGCACATCATCCGCGAAGTCGCCGCAGAATGTGAAAAGCCCGTGATGCTCTATTCCATCGGCAAGGACTCGGCCGTCATGCTGCATCTCGCCATGAAGGCTTTTTATCCGTCAAAGCCGCCGTTTCCGCTGATGCATATCGATACCCGTTATAAATTCCGCGAAATGATCAGCATGCGCGATGCAAC
>JANONM010000036.1:0-7757 GCA_031420855.1 Hyphomicrobiales bacterium | reverse complement strand
GGCGGGTTGGAGGGCATGGAAGTTTGAGGTCGGTGCATGAGTTCACCCTCCACCCCGATTCTTCATCGGGGAGGAGGTGCCCGAAGGGCGGAGTGGGGAGCGTAGTTCAGACGACTATCTCATTCCGCAGCGATCAGCATGGCCCGGTTTTCGCTGGCTTCGAATTTCTTGAAATTTTCTTGAAACAGGCCCACAAGCCTTTGCGCCGCAGCGTCATAGGCTTCGCCATCACGCCAACTTGCCCGTGGATCGAGCATGTTGGGCACCACACCGTCAATTGCAACAGGCACGGCAAAGCCGAAATTCGGATCGGCGCGCAAGGCCATGTTCGCCATGGCACCAGACAAGGCCACGGCGAGGAGTTTTCGTGTGACGTCAAGCGGGAAGCGTTTTCCCACACCATAGGCACCGCCGGTCCAGCCGGTGTTGACGAGGTAGCAGGGAACCTTGTGGCGCTGCATCAAGTCCTTCAGCATTGCTCCGTATACGGAAGGGTGGCGCGTCAGAAAGGGTGCGCCAAAGCAGGCCGAGAAGGTGGCCTGTGGTTCGGTGATGCCGCGTTCTGTGCCGGCAAGCTTGGCCGTGTAGCCTGACATGTAGTGATACATGGCCTGGTCAGCGCTCAATCTGGCAAGGGGTGGCAGAACGCCAAAAGCATCAGCCGTCAACATGATGATGGCTTTGGGGTGGGGGGCACGGCCGTCGCTGCTGGCGTTGCCAATCGCGGTGAGAGGATAAGCCAGCCTGGTGTTTTCAGTCTTGCCGCCGTCGGTGAAATCGGGTTTGCGGGAGACGGGATCAAGTGTCACATTCTCCATCACCGTCGCCCAGCGGTTGGCAGCGGCGAAGATTTCGGGTTCGCCTTGGGCTGAGAGATTGATAGCCTTGGCATAGCAGCCACCTTCGAAGTTGAAGATGCCGCGCTCGGACCAGCCGTGTTCATCGTCACCGATCAGCGAGCGATCAGGATCGGTGGACAAGGTGGTTTTACCGGTGCCGGAGAGGCCAAAGAACAGCGCCGTGTCGCCGGATTTTCCGACATTGGCGGCGCAATGCATGGGCAACACCCCAAAGTCCGGTAACATGTGATTGAGGAACGTGAAAACAGCTTTCTTGATCTCGCCGGCATAGTGGGTGCCACCGATCAAGACAAAGCCTGCCTGCAAATCCATGGCAATGACGGTTTCACTGCGGGTGCCATGACGCTGGGGATCGGCCTTGAAACTGGGCAGGCAGATGATGTGAAGTTGGGGAGCGACGTGTTTGGTGCGCGGCTTGATCAACAGGTGGCGAATGAACAGGGCCTGCCAGGCATGCTCGGTGATGACGCGCGTTGGCAAAGCAAGCATGGGATCAGCCCCGGCTTGCAAGTCTTGAACATGCAGTGATTTCATCCGGGCGTGGACCATGAAATCCTGTTTCAACTGCTCGAACTGGCTCTGCGACAGGGAGGCCACATTGTCCCACCACACCGTATGTTCACTGGCTGCATTGCGCACGATGAACTTGTCCTTGGGGCTGCGACCCGTGTGGCACCCGGTTGTAACGGCCAGTGCCCCGGCATCGGTTGCCATGCCCTCACCCTGTTCCAAAGCCGCCTGATAGAGCACGGCTGCATTGACGTTCCACGAAACATGCTTGGCCCAGCGCAGGCCAATGCCAGCCAATTCAGCCCTGATCTTGGATTCCAGCAAATCAATGGTGTTGGTCATGGTCTTGCTCCTCAGTTGCCAATGGGTTCTGAGCAAAGTCATGATCGATCATTTGAATGATGTAAAGAGGTATTTACATCAATGGTTGATGTTATCGTTAGTCAAATTTTGCCGTCTTTACATCTCGTTATCAATGCGATAAAAATCTTGAGCAGTTCTCCCAAAAATGGCAGTGGCATCTGTTCCAACAACGACGCGAGCCGCATCATGCCACGCCCCATAGGAGCCATTGAGTTCAAGCACTGGCCAATCGGAACCCCACATCACGCGCTTGGCACCAAAGGCTTGGATGACATGGGCGGCATAGGGTTTCAGGGTGTCGATGGTCCAGCCGGGTTTGGCTTCGGTGGCGAGGCCTGAGAGTTTGCAGAACACGGGTGTGTTGGCGGCGATGGACGCCAGCTTGTCGGCCCAGGGTTGGAATTGATCTTCGCGAATGACCGGCTTCATGCAGTGGTCAATCACCGTGCGCATATTGGGATAGGTATCAAAAAGCTTGCGGAAGGGATCGAGGTGGATTGGAAATCCGAGGGCATCAAAGGAGAGATCAAGATCAATGATGGCGGCAAAGGCCCACTGCACGTCCCGGCGATGCATCCACAGGGGATCGGCCAAGTCCTGGATCATCGGACGCACACCAGAAAATTTGGGATGCTTGGCCAGCCGCGCCAAATGTTTGAGGTCATCGCGATTCTCAAAATCCACCCAGCCCACAACTTTCGCCACAAACCCTGACGTATCGGCGATGCCCAGCATGTATTCGGTTTCGTTGACGGTGGGAGCGGCTTGCACCAGAACCGTTTTATCAATGGCAAAGGCTTTGCGATGGGCTTCGAAGTCTTTGGGCAGGATGGGACGGCGCAGGGGCTTTGCACCTTCACTGTCCATCCAGCCATAGTCGCCACGGGTGGGATTCCAAAAATGTTGGTGGGAATCAATTTTCATGGTGTTGGCGCACGGGAGTCAAGCAGGCCTTCGGATTTCAATTGCTTCCACAGGGCCTTTGGAATCTTGGCACTCAAGGTAGCCACGTTCTGTGCCACTTCCTTGGGGCTGACAGCACCGGGCAAAACCGAAATCACGGAAGGATGCGTCAACGGGAAGCGCAAGGCCGCTTCCGGTAGTTTCACTTTATGGGCCTTGCACACGGCCTCGATTTTGGCCACGCGTTCCAGAACATGTTTCGGGGCTGGATCATAATTGTAGAAAGCCCCCTTCTTTGGTCCTGTCGCCAGGATGCCGGAGTTGTAAGGCCCGCCCAGAAGAATGCCGATGCCGCGTTTTTCGCAGAGCGGCAGGAACGAGTTCAGGGATTGCTCCTGCTCCAGCAGTGTATAGCGGCCCGCCAGCAGGAACAGGTCAAAATCACCTTGCTCGGCCAGCGTCTGGCAGACCTGCCATTCATTGACGCCAGCCCCAAACGCCTTGATGACCTTTTCATCGCGCAATTTTTGCAAGGCCTTGTAGCCGCTTTTTATCACCGTCTTGATGTGGGCGTCACTGGCGGCTTTCGAGCCATGGGTGAAGATATCGCAATCATGCACCAGCAGAATGTCGATGCTGTCCAGTCCCAAACGTTCGAATGAAAACTCGAACGAGCGCATGAAGCCATCATAGCTATAGTCGAAGCGTTCGCGGCGTGAAGGTGTGTCGAAAAATTTGCCGATGGCTGTTCGCTCGGAAGGTTTGCAGACATCCATCAGGCGTCCAACTTTGGTGGACACCACATAGTCGCTGCGCTTCTTGCCTTTGAGAAAATTGTTGAGGCGGGTTTCTGACAGGCCAAGGCCATACAGCGGTGCCGTATCATAGTAGCGAATGCCCAGCTTCCAAGCTGATTCCATGGTGGCCAGTGCCTCGGCATTGCTGTGGGCCCGGTAAAGATTGCCCAGGGGTGCTGTGCCAAAGCCCAGTTCGGTGAAGCTGATTTCTGCACCGGAAGGAGCTTTGAAGCGGCGCTTTTTCATTGTTGATCCTGTGACGTTGTGGTTGTTTTGAAGGGGAGTAAGGTCTATGGAACTGTTATATCAGTTATCAACATCCCCAGCCAAAGAGCAAGAGCCAGATGCCCCCTCCCTCCATGATACGACTAAATGCCGCCGATAATGTTCTGGTGACGACCCGCATTGTCGAAAAGGGAGAGACGACATTTGAGGGAGTGGTGACCCGTGCAAAGGTGATGCGCGGACATAAAATGGCTTCGACCGCCATTGCAGCGGGCACGCCAATCCGCAAATTCGGACAGATCATCGGGTTTGCCAAGGATCCCATTGAAGCAGGTGATTGGGTGCATGAGCACAATGTTGTCATGGGCGAACTGGCCCATGACTATGCGTTTGCGCAAGCCGCAAAACACGAACCGCTTTTGCCAGAAGCAGAACGCGCCACATTCCAGGGCTTTCGCCGCAAGCACGGCAAGGTGGGTACGCGCAACTATATCGGCATCATGACGTCGGTGAATTGTTCGGCCACCGTGGCCGCCCATATTGCCCGGGAAGTTGAGCGTTCGGGCTTGCTCAAGGACTACCCCAACATTGATGGCGTGATCGCGCTGACCCAAGACAATGGCTGTGTCATCGATTATCGCGGCGTGATCTTCGACACGTTCAAGCGCACGGCCTGGGGCTATGCCACCAATCCCAACATGGGGGGTGTGATGATGGTGGGACTGGGCTGTGAAGGGTTCCAAATTCCGCGTTTCAAGGAAGCCTACAAGGTGGAAGAAGGCGAATTGTTCCGTACAATGACGATTCAGGAAACCGGCGGCACCCGCAAAACGGTTGAGAAGGGTGTGGAATATATCAGGGAAATGCTGGGTGCGGTGAATAACGTCAAGCGAGAAACCTGTCTGGCTTCGGATTTGATCGTGGCCCTGCAATGTGGTGGCTCCGATGGCTATTCCGGCATCACCGCCAATCCGGCGCTGGGTGCGGCTGTTGATATTCTGGTGAAACAAGGTGGCACCGGAATTTTGTCTGAAACGCCTGAGATTTATGGTGCTGAACATTTGTTGACGCGCCGTGCCGCCACCAAAGAGGTGGGCGAAAAACTTGTCGGCATCATCAAGTGGTGGGAAGATTACACCAAGCGCAACAACATGGAAATGAACAATAATCCCTCGCCCGGCAACAAGTTGGGGGGCCTCACCACCATTCTGGAAAAATCATTGGGCGCTGCGGCCAAGGGTGGCACCACGACTTTGCAAGCGGTTTACAATTATGCTGATCCCGTCACCGCCAAGGGTTTCGTGTTCATGGATACACCGGGATATGACCCTGTAGGGGCTACAGGCCAGGTTGCCGGCGGGGCCAATCTCATGTGCTTCACCACGGGTAGGGGAAGCGCCTATGGCAATAAGCCCTGCCCTTCGATCAAACTTGCCACCAACACCACGATCTACAACCAGATGATTGAAGACATGGATATCAATTGCGGCGATGTGATTGAAGGCGTGTCGCTGGAAAGCAAGGGCCAACAGATTTTCGACCTGATGTTGAAAACCGCGTCAGGCCATAAAACCAAATCGGAAGAACTGGGTTATGGCGAGAATGAATATGTGCCCTGGTATATTGGCGCGGTGATGTAATCAGGCGCGACCTGCATTCACCAAAGGATTTCCAAATCATGGCGGTCAAGGTGCTGAACAGCACGCCACTTAGAACTTTCTATGACGTTGTGATCATCGGCGGGGCCATCATGGGGTCTTCAACGGCCTGGTTCCTCACGGAAAATCCGGATTTCAAGGGGTCTGTCTTGGTGGTCGAAAAAGACCCGACTTATGAAAAATCTGCGACAGCTCTTTCCAACTCTTGCATCCGCCAGCAGTTCTCGACCAAATTGAATATCAGCATTTCACAGTTCGGGGGTGATTTTGTGCAGAATTTGCGTCGCCATATGGGCAGTGATGAACGGGTGCCGGAAATTCCCATCCGCAACTTTGGCTATCTCTATCTGGCGGATGACCAAAAATTCGCCGACGTACTGCGGGTCAATCAAAAACTGCAAGTGTCAGCCGGCGCTGCCACTCAATTATTGTCACCTGAAGAGATCAAAGCGCGATATCCGTTTTACAATGTGGATGATCTGGTGCTCGGCAGCATCAATCTTGTGAATGAAGGTTATTTTGATGGCTACACCATGTTTGATTGGTGGCGGCGCATCGCCCGTGAACGCGGTGTGGAATATGTCAGCAATGAAGTAGTGGCCCTGCAAAAGAATGATCGTGGCGACAGAATTGACAATGTTGTGTTGAAGTCCGGCGAATCGATTGCCTGCGGGCAGGTTGTGAATGCTTCGGGAACACGCGGTGCCAGAACTGCGGCCATGGCGGGAATCAGCCTGCCGATCGAGCCGCGCAAGCGCTACACGTGGATTTTCAAAGCCGAGAACCCGATTGCCGTTGACTTGCCGCTGACCATTGACCCTTCGGGGGTGCATGTGCGCGAAAATGGTGGCGGCACCTATATGGGTGGTGGTCATGCCGATGTTGATCCAGCGGCTGATCCTGAGGATTTCAGCATGGATCATAACTTGTGGGAGGATCATGTCTGGCCTGTCATCGCCACACGCATTCCACAATTTGAAACGGTGAAAGTCACCCGCGAATGGGTGGGGCAATATGATTTCAATGTGCTCGACCAAAACGCCATCACAGGTCCACACCCGCACGTCAAGAATTTCATTTTCCTCAATGGATTTTCCGGTCATGGTTTGCAACAGTCACCAGCCATGGGGCGGGGCACGGCGGAATGGCTGACCTATGGCGCCTACCGGACCCTTGATCTTTCGCCGTTTCATTATGGGCGGGTGATTGAAAACAAGCCATTTCTCGAAACAGCCATCATCTGAATTGATACTGCGGTTTGCTGAAACCTGTTCTGGGGCGCATGCTTCGAGGCTCGCAAGGGCGAGCACCTTGTCTTAGCGTTTTCTGCTATCATTGACTTGTTCCGTGAGGAACACCCCGTCCCAATCTTCGCCGATCAGGACGGGGTTTGGAGTGTCGGATCGTTAGCACCTTGGACCGTTGTGTCCGTTGCTGAGCATGATCACATTCCATTTACTTCACAGGACCCGGATGGTTGCCGGAACAGCTTGGTTCACAGACAAGGATGGGTCAGATGAAGACGATTGGTCATAGCATGGTTTGCGCCGGAATCGATGTCGGAAAGCAGTGGCTGGATTGCGCCATTGCCAACCATAAGGGAGCCCGGCGGTTTGCCAATACTGAGGAGGGTCACAAAGAACTGCTCGACTGGTGCCGGGAGCACGTTGTCGAACGCGCTGGTCTCGAAGCATCGGGCGGTTATGAACGGGGCATTCTCCGGGTCTTGCGTGAGAGCGGCATGACAGCGGTGCTGTTCCAGCCCATGCAGGTCAGGCACTATGCAAAGTTCATCAAGCTCAAGGCCAAGACCGACGCCATTGATGCAGGCGTCATTGCCTTGTGCACCGCTGCGGCCCACGATGTGCGCGCGCCTCAAGCCCCGTATATTGCTGATCTGGCTCAGGTTTTGACCTACCTCGAACAGGTCGAAACCGACATGGTCCGCTGCAAGACCAGACGCGAAGGCTTCTCCATTGCCGCTCTCAAACAGCAGCTCGATGCGGACTGTAAAAACCTCAAAGCCAGACGCAATGCCCTTCTCAAGAGCCTTTCTTCCGAGGTCGCAAAGCACAAGGAGTTGCAGGACAGGCTCGACCTCATCCTGTCTGTTCCAGGAGTGGGATTGCGCACGGCTCTGGCCCTGCTCATTCTCATGCCGGAACTGGGGTCCATCAGCCGTGAAGAAGCCGCAAGCCTTCTCGGCGTGGCTCCCTTTGATCGGCAGTCAGGACAGCGTGACGGCAACCGTCACATTGCCGGCGGCCGGCCACGGCCCAGACGAAGCCTGTACGCTGCAACCTTGCCCGCGTCCTTCCAGCACAATCAGGCGCTCATCGATCTCTACAAACGCCTCATCGCAAAAGGCAAAACCCACAAGCAAGCCCTCATCGCATGCACCCGAAAACTCGTCATCTACGTCAACACCGTTCTCGCCAGAG
>JANONM010000035.1:0-4132 GCA_031420855.1 Hyphomicrobiales bacterium | reverse complement strand
TTGAATCAGAACCAGTTTCCAGGTTATGCAATCCGCGGACGGTGGAGAAGCTCGGCTGCCGTTGCGTTGGCCAAAGCGGGAAACCGGAAAAACCGCCCTGTTCTTCGTGCCGTCGCGTTCGGTTGACACGCGGACTGCACGAAATGAACGTTCGCAAGACTGGAGAGTTCCCTTGAAAAAATGACCTCCGACACAATCAGTTTGGAACTTCTGAAAGAGTTTGGCGTTGGTTTTAAGGAACGCACTCTGAAACATGGCATAAGAAGGGAGTTTAAAATGAAAGACCAAGCAGCGCACGGGGGAGCCGAGCGGCCCCCGATTTTTAGCTCGCCTCATTCGCCAACCGACACGACCATTTATCTCAGCCAACGTCGCGTCGAAGAGTTGGACCCCGTTGATATCCCAGTTCCGGGTGAAGAGGACATTGACCCCAAAAAGATTGAACCGATTGGCAACTACGGCAATAATGAGAACCCGGCAAACGTTGACGGTGCAGACCCTCAGTCTGATCCTGACCACATTGACGACAGTCAAGCCGGTGATGATGAAGACACACCACACCCTATCACTCCGCAAGCCCGCTGAGGCAACTGCATAATCATACAACCGCAAGGGTTGCCGTCGCGGGAACCGAATTTGCCATTCTTTTTGAAGTAAAATCCCGGTTCGGATATGGGTCACACGGTGGTTGCTTTAGCCACTGGTTTCCCTCAGTCATTGGCTCTCAAATTCACCGACATGAAATTGTGCTGACCAGACGATACGGCGTCATTGATCTGAAGAAGCTATCAACAGCATTTTTTCAGATGCGCAGTTTTTGAGGTTGCTCAAAAATTTGAAATAGCTCCGCTGTCTGGCATTCCAGTTGCGACCCTGCGTCGGGAATAACCATTTCAAGGCGCGAAAGAGGGGAACGTTTGTCTGCCACCCGCGTTTTGTGATGAAGCGGAACATTTTGTTTCGTCGTTGTTTGGAGAAAAAACATGCAAACACACAATCATGAGCCGGAAATTTCACGGCAGCGATCACGCCGGACTTTCTTGAAGTGGTCCGGTGGCGCAATCGGGGCCTTGGCCATTTCAGGCGGGCTGTTGCCAAATTTTGGCATCAGCTCAGCCCTGGCCGCCGACCTTGGTGCGGGCGACATTGGCGTTTTGAACTATGCCTACGCGCTGGAACAACTGGAAGCAGCCTTCTACACAAAAGTGATTGCGAGCCCTTACGCCGACATGTCTGACGACGAGAAGCTTGTGCTGACCGATATTCGTGACCATGAAGTTGAACATCGCGATTTCCTGAAGAAAGCCCTTGCAGACAAGGCCATTCCAGATCTTGAAGTCGATTTCTCAGCGATTGATTTCAGCAAGCGCGCCAGCGTTCTCGGCACGGCCAAGGTGTTCGAAGATCTTGGCGTTTCTGCCTACAACGGTGCAGGAAAATTGATCGAGAACCCTGATTATCTCACTGCGGCGGGCAAGATCGTCTCGGTCGAAGCGCGTCATGCCGCAACCATTCGGGATCTTTTGCAGCCAGGCAGTGTGGCTTTTGCCGGCCCTGATGTGGTCGATAAAAATGGCCTGGATGTCGCCAATTCCGTTGCGGATGTCTTGAAGGCGGCTGGTCCGTTCATCAAGACCGAAGTTACAGCCAACAGCATTGTAGGAATGAAATGATGAACAACACCCACACACTACTTGGCCAACTGGACCCTGATTTGGTTTCAACGTTGGTCGGCAACCGTCGCGGAATCTTCGCTTCAGCAGCAAAATCACTCGGAATTTGGGCTTCTGCGCCATTGGTTCTGGCGGCGGTTTCGACGGAAGTTTTCGCCAAACACCTGCCGAAGCAAATTGAAGACACGTTGGTCTTCGCTTTGACCCTGGAACACATTGAAGATGCATTTTATCGCTCGGCGCTTGAGAAGGAATTCATCCCAAAAAAGCATCGGGACGTGTTCACAACCATTGGATTACACGAAGCGCAGCACGTCGAATTTCTGTCGGGTGTGCTGGCTAAGGCTGCTGTGAAACGCCCTGAACTCGATTTCACGGCCGGTGGCAAATATGCCGATGTGTTCTCGAACTTCGATACCTTTCTCACATTGTCGCAAACTTTTGAAGATTTGGGCGTGGCCGCCTACAAGGGTCAGGCCGGAAATTTAATGGAGAGTGACGATATTCTTACCGCTGCATTGCAGATTCATTCTGTCGAGGCCCGCCACGCGGCTGCTGTCCGCCGCATTGGTGGTAAAAAAGCCTGGGATGGCGCGTTTGATGAACCCATGACCAAAGAAGACGTACTGGCTGCTGCCAAACCATTTTTGAAAGCTTGAAGCCGCATTTTTCCCTGTCGCAAGTTGATTGCGGCAGGGTTTTTTGTTTTCTGAACGGACATGAGGAACACTGCCATGACAAAAATCAAAACCCGCGATGGAACCGAACTCTATGCCAAAGTTTGGGGCAGCGGACGGCCCGTTATCATGATGAGTGGTTGGCCCTTGACGTCAGACAGTTGGGATGACCAAGCCATGGCAATCGCCGATGCGGGAATGTGCGCCATCGCCTATGACCGGCGGGGTTTTGGCAGATCTGACCAGCCTTGGAATGGCTATGACTACGATACGCTCAGCGATGACTTGGCGGATGTGATGAAATCATGCGCTGCGAAGGACGCCACAATCATTGGCTTCTCCATGGGCGGCGGCGAAGTGGCGCGCTACATGTCACGCCACAAGGGCAAGGGCGTGAAGCAGGCCGTGCTTGTGGCATCAGTGGTGCCCTTCATGCTCAAAACCTCCGACAACCCTGACGGCACGCCGCAATCAGCCTTCGATGCCATGGAAAAAGCCATGAAGGCAGACCGCGCACATTTCTTTGCGGCATTCTTCAAGGACTTTTATGGGGTCGGTCTGCTGGACAAGGCGGTGAGCGATGAAGTTCTCAATTGGTCGTGCAATGTTGCGATGATGGCAGGATTGAAACCGACTTTGGCCTGCGCTGGGGCGTTTTCACAGACAGATTTCAGACCCGATTTGAAGGCGTTCAATGTGCCTACACTGATCATTCATGGAACGGCTGACAAAACCGTTCCCATTGATGCGTCAGCCCGCGCTGCCGCAGCGGGCATCAAACATTCGCAGTTGATCGAATATGATGATGCACCGCATGGTTTGTTTGCCACCCACAAGGAACGGTTCAGCAAAGATCTTCTGAAGTTCCTGGCCAAATGATTTTTGGCAGAGCATGGAATTTTGGGAACTCTGCGGCGACCTCGACGTTGATTCGAAACCAAGCATTCCAAACCACCTGACATTTTTAAACGAGGTAGATCATGAAATGGATTTTTCTGGTTGCATCCGCTTGCCTTGTTCTCAGCGGACCAGCACTGGCCATGAGCCAAGCAGAATGCACCTCATTGTGGAAAGTCGCGGATGTAAACGGCGACGGTACGCTCAGTGGTACGGAAGGGGATCGCTATCTGGCGATGATGCGGATTGCAAACCAAACTGTTGAAGCTGACGGCACCCTGACTGAAACACGTTTTCATGAAAGTTGCAAAACCGACATTTTCAAGTTTGCCGCAGTCGAAGCTGGTGCGCCACTCGCAGGAGCCAACAGCTTTACCGAAACCCAAGCGAAAGATCGTGTCGTTGCATACGGACTGGCAAAGCCTGCCGCCATGACCAAGGATGAAAACGGGATTTGGCGGGGCTCCAGCATGAAAGACGGCAAGAGCATCAATGTTGCGGTCGACTACAAGGGAAATGTTGTCGCGCAATGAACTTGAATCAGAAACCCCTCAAAGGATAAAACCCCATGCAAACGATCACAAAAGTTTATGAAACCTATGACAAGGCGCGCAGCGCAGTTGCTGATTTGGAGACTGCTGGTATTCCCATGGCGGATATCAGCGTTTTGGCCAACCAGGAGGCCAGTCAAGGTTACGATGATGATGCTGATCAGGAGACTGAAGCTGGTCCCGGTGCAGGTTTGGGTGCGGTCGTCGGTGGTACCGCAGGCCTGCTGACAGGGCTTGGCCTTATGGCGATTCCTGGATTGGGACCAGTTGTGGCCGCAGGTTGGCTTACAACCACGGCTTTGGGCGCTGTTGCCGGCGGCGCGACAGGCGGTAT
>JANONM010000034.1:0-10043 GCA_031420855.1 Hyphomicrobiales bacterium | reverse complement strand
GGCGTGATGCTAATTCCAATTGACCGCCCGCTGCGTTAGGCCGACATGATTTCCACAACATCTTTGAAACGCACGCCGTAAGCCCTGCCAAATCCGGCGATGATATGGGCGTGTTCCGCTTCCATGCGCCAAAAGCTGAAGTCACCAAAGCCGGCATAGAGTTCCGCATAGGGATGGCGATCCAGAAAATGCTGTTGGTTTCCGGTACTATCGATTTTGGCAAAGCGTCCCAAAATAGTGGCGCGAAAGGTCAGCATCGGATCATCTGTCGTGGAAATGGGATCATGCAGCATGAGGCTGGAGCGATTGTCGCCAGTGAGGCACTTGCTGTGATGGGCCAGCGATGAAATCAACACCAGGGGACGTAAATCCCCATCGGCGGCCACATTCACCAAAGTCGTAAATGGTCCGCCCCCCTCCACATCCAGCACTGAAAGCGCAGCCGTTCCCCCGGTCTTCAGCAAAGTCCCGGCTTGCCGCATGGCCTGCTGTTTTGGCGTGTCCATGGATGACCCTCGCAATTGCCGTCAACTTGCCCTATAGGTTTTGCCACAATTTGTTCCAGTTTCATACCTACACGGCACAAAGGACCATATAACAGGAATGAACAAGAAAATGCCAACGATTGCCCTGGTCGATGATGACCGCAATATCCTGACCTCAGTGGGAATGACCATGGAAGCTGAAGGTTACATTGTTCAAAAATACAATGATGGCGCTGCGGCCTTGCAAGGGTTGCAAGACAACCCGCCTGATATGGCAATTTTTGACATCAAGATGCCGCGCATGGATGGCATGGAACTCTTGCGCCGCATTCGGCAAAAGACCGATCTGCCGGTTATATTCCTCACATCAAAAGATGATGAAATTGATGAATTGTTCGGCCTCAAGATGGGTGCTGATGATTTCATCAAGAAGCCGTTTTCCCAGCGCCTGTTGGTCGAGCGCGTCAAGGCCGTCTTGCGTCGTGCGGGTGCCAAGGATGGCACAGCAGCGCCGACGGAAGCTGCCAAAGTAATTGAACGCGGCAAACTCGCCATGGATACGGATCGCCATTCCTGCACCTGGGAAGGCAAGCCCGTGGTGCTCACCGTCACGGAATTTCTCATTTTGCAATCCCTCGCCCAACGGCCCGGCATTGTCAAAAGCCGCGATGCCCTGATGGATGCGGCCTATGATGACCAGGTCTACGTCGATGACCGCACCATCGACAGCCACATCAAGCGCCTGCGCAAGAAGTTCAACCAGGTCGATGAAGCCTTTGACGGCATCGAAACCCTCTACGGCGTGGGCTACCGCTTCAAGGAACAATGAGGCATTGAAGTCATCACCCGAACAGTTGGTGGAGGATTCAAAACCACCTCCCGACAATGGGGTGACTGATCGAAATGATTCGGAAGACCTGTCCGAGCTTGCGAGTGATCCCGGTGATGGCCCCGTAAAACCCAGGGCCAGCTGGCTCGATTGGCTGGCCCCCAGCGGACTGATCACCCGCATCTTCCTGATCAATATTCTCGGCCTTGTCATCCTGGCGCTGGGCAGTCTTTATTTCAACCAGTTCCGGCAGAATCTGATTGATGCGAGGGCCCAATCGCTCCGAACCCAGGCCCAGATCATTGCTGCCGCCATTGCCGGTTCAGCCACAGCTGATACGGCCTCGATCGTCATCAACCCGGATTCACTGGAGGAAACACCCGAATCAGCGCCCGATGTTTCCCTCGACGGCGAATTGCCAGATGGCCTGGATTTTCCGATCAATCCTGAAACCGCCAGTCCGGTTCTGCGAAGACTGGTGGCCAATACTGGCAATCGCGCCCAGATCATTGATCCCCAGGGCAATCTGGTTGTCGACAGCCGAAATATTTATGGTGGAGATGTTATCGAAATGCTACCGGAGCGAGCCGCCGAACCGTCGGCAAATTTTGTCCTGCGCGGCTGGAACACCCTGATGGACCGAATGTTCTCCTATAATTACCCGACGCGGATTGAATATGGACTTGATGGCAACAAGGATGTGCCAGAAGTCGCCGCAGCCCTGAATGGCGCAAGCGTCAGTCAAGTGCGTCTTGACGAGAAACGCGAAATCACGGTTGTTGTGGCAGTACCTGTGCAAAGATACCGTGCTGTATTGGGAGCGCTTGTGCTCTCAAGCGAAGGCGGTGGCATTGATGAGGTATTGCGCGGTGAACGCCGCATCGTGTTGTTGAGTTTTGGATTTTCGACGCTGGTGTCGCTGCTGCTTTCAGCACTGCTGGCAAGCACCATTGCCAATCCAATTCGAAAACTGTCTGCGGCAGCACAGAAAGTCAGGCGCGGTATTTCAAGTCGTGTGGAAATTCCCGACTTCACCACGCGCCGCGATGAAATTGGTCGTCTTTCCGGATCACTCCGGGAAATGACCGGTGCGCTTTACAACCGCATCGACGCCATTGAAGCCTTTGCCGCCGATGTGGCCCATGAATTGAAAAATCCGCTCACCAGCTTGCGCAGTGCCGTTGAAACCCTTGAACTGGTGAAGAAGGATGAGCAGCGCACCCGGCTTGTCGAAATTGTCAAACAGGACGTCAAACGCATGGACCGCCTGATTACTGATATTTCCGATGCGTCAAGGCTTGATGCCGAGTTGGCCCGGACTGAAGCTGTGCCGCTCGATCTGGCAAACCTTGCCACTGGAATTGTTTCAATGTCGAATGAAGTCACCGACAAGTCAAAACCGGAAATCATCTTGTCAGTGCAGGCCTATAAGGCCAATGCCGATCAGGCCACGGCTTATACAATTGTCGGACAGGAATCGCGACTGGGCCAGGTCATCAGGAACCTGATTGACAACGCGCGATCATTTACGGCGCCAGGCAGCAAGGTCCAGCTCAAGCTCCGTCGCAATGCTGAACTGCTGGACTTGCGGGTTGAAGACCAGGGTCCCGGCATCCGTCCGGAAAATCTTGAACGGGTGTTTGAGCGCTTTTACACGGATCGTCCTGAACAACATTTTGGCAACAATTCCGGCCTTGGCCTCGCCATCTCGCGCCAGATCATTGAAGCCCACAAGGGTCGCATCTGGGCCGAAAACCGCATGGGCAAAGCCGACAGCAATGGCCAATCCAAAATTCTGGGTGCGCGCTTTGTCGTCCAATTGCCGACCCTGAAGCAAGAATGACGAAACAACAATGATCAAGGAATTGCTGTGACTGTGCCAACTGCAACGCTGCTTGTTCATGGTACAACCATTGCCTTTGGCAGTCGTGCCGTATTGTTGCGTGGCAAACCGGGATCGGGCAAATCCAGCCTGGCCCTGATGTTGATGGAAACCTCAGGCACAGGTCTCGGAAAATCGCTGATGACCGCCAGGCTGGTAGCCGATGACCAAACAGTATTGACAGTGAAAGCCGGAAAGCTGCTGGCCACTGCGCCACCAAATCTCCAGGGCCTGCTTGAAGTGCGAGGCATTGGAATTGTAGCCGTTGACCATGTTGCTGAAGCCGAACTTGCCCTTGTGGCCGATCTTGTCCCATCACATGAAATTTCCCGGCTTCCGGACCCCGCAGAAGCCACGACACAGCTTTTGGGCACTTCGTTTCCCCGCATTTTTCTCGACGCCAGCCTTCCCCAGTCGGCTGCACACCTGCGTTTGGCATTTCTGCACCATGTCAAAAAAAGCTGAAAGGAAGCGGTTGCCCGTCTGTCTGCAGAAGCGTAAACAGCTGCACCGTTCCGCGTCGATACGGGCACATGCGGGCAACGAGGGGCTGATGGAATGACCAACAAGGCAAGCGCTGCATGATCGGATTGGTGATCGTGACCCACGGCAGACTGGCTGAGGAATTTATCCATGCCGTCGAACATGTGGTGGGCAAACAAACCCAGATGGAAGCCATTTGTATCGGGCCGGATGACCGGATGGATGTGCGGCGGGCCGACATTGAAGCGGCCGTGGCACGCGCCAATACCGGTGAAGGCGTTATTGTGTTGACCGACATGTTTGGTGGCACCCCGTCAAATCTGGCCATTTCCCTGCTTGAAGAAGGACGGGTGGAAGTTGTGGCGGGACTGAATTTGCCCATGCTGGTAAAACTGGCCAGGGTTCGCCATGATTGCAGCCTGCACAAGGCCGCCGCCGCTGCCCAGGATTCGGGAAGAAAATACATCAACATTGCAAGCCAGGTCTTGGGTGATTGACGCGGTGACCGATGGGGCGCTTGACGGGGCGATTGACGGGGCGATTGACATGACAACACTCCAGCGCGAACTGGACATTACCAATCAGCGGGGGCTGCATGCCCGGGCATCAGCCAAGTTTGTGAAATGTGCCGAGGCTTTTGATGCCGCCATCACCGTCAGCCGTGATGGCCAATCCGTACCCGGAACATCGATCATGGGCCTGATGATGTTGGCGGCATCCATGGGAACAAGTATAACAGTGGAAGCTTCAGGTCCCCAGGCCGAAGCCGCATTGCAGGCCCTGAATGAACTTGTGGCGCGCAAGTTTGACGAAGACTGAAGCGCTACCCCCATAAAAGCACCGCTCGCCTCATGTCCGAGTCAACACCGTCGCCTGACTATGCCCCACCCCTGCCTGATGCAAGGCAATCGCTGACGGCCCTTGCGGTTCGGCGCGGAACGGGCCGTCTTTTGCAAAATCTAGGTTTTGCGGTATTGCCGGAATTCACCTTGGCCACGGGCCGCAGGGCCGATCTTGTTGCCGTGAAAAACGATGGCACGATCTGGATTATCGAAATCAAATCCTCGTTTGAAGATTTGCGGGTCGATCAGAAATGGCCGGAATATCGCGACTATTGCGACCAGCTGTTTTTCGCCATTCCCACCACCATGGATGAAAACCTGATGCCCGAAGACGCAGGGCTGATTGTTGCGGATGCCTACGGCGCAGAAATTTTGCGGGAGACTGAAACCAGGCCTTTGCCACCCGCCAGACGCAAATCCATTACGCTTGCGATCGCCCGTGTTGCCGCCATGCGTCTGCACAGTCTCTGGGACCCGTAAAAACTATCTGGGCGCCCGCTTGGCAAGAATGCGTTGCAGGGTGCGCCGGTGCATGTTGAGACGCCGCGCCGTTTCCGAGACGTTGCGGTTGCAGAGTTCAAACACCCGCTGGATATGTTCCCAGCGCACCCGGTCTGCTGACATGGGGTTTTCCGGCAGGGCATTGCGGGCCTCGGCCGATTCACTCATCAATGCCCCATAGACAGCATCGGCGTCGGCAGGTTTGGCAAGATAGTCGATGGCGCCAAGTTTCACCGCCGTGACAGCCGTTGCAATATTGCCATATCCCGTCAGCACCACCACCCGGGCATCGGGACGCGCTGCGTGCAAGGCTTCAATCACGTCCAGTCCATTGCCATCGGCAAGCCGCAGGTCAACAACCGCATAACCCGGCGGTGCCCTGCGCACTTCGGCAATGCCTTCGGCCACGGTGTCTGCCATGCGCACCGAAAAACCCCGGGTTTCCATGGCCCGGCCAAGCCTTGTCAGAAAGGGTTTGTCATCGTCAACCAGCAGCAATGACTTGTCGTGAACAGGGTTGGGGACTTGGTTCATGGCACGGTCTCAATTCTTCATTCAATGCTGGGATGATTGATGGGGTTTTGGGCTTGATACGACAGTTGGCGGCGGTTTGGACGTATGATTGGCGGAAACATCGATAGCACGCCGCGGCCATTGCAAAGTAATATGTGCGCCATGTTCCGGAGGCTTGCGGTTAGCGAGATTGAAACTGGCACCTGATCTTTCAAGCAACGTCTTGGCAATAAACAATCCAAGCCCCATGCCTTCGTGGGCATCGACAGCACCATCAGCGGGAAGCGATGGGTTGGGGTTAAATTCTTGGCCATCATTTTTGGGTTGCTCATAGCCTGGTCTTGTTGTCACAAATGGATCACCCAACCGGTCAAAAATCGCTTGGTCAAATCCTGGGCCATCATCTTCGACAACCAGATTGATGTGATCGCCTGTCCATGTCGCCCGGACTTGTACCCGGGTTTCGGCAAAATCAATCGCATTGGCCAGGATGTTGGAGAGGCCATAGGAAATAGCGGGATTGCGCCGCAAGACCGGCTCTGGGGTTGTCCCTTGCAGCGCTTCGCATTCGATTGAAATCAACACATCTGAACCTCGCAGCGGCACAACCAGATCTTCCAGCATGGCGGAGAGTTTCAATTGACCAAAAATGTTGTCGGCAGCCTGTTCGCGGTTTGAGAGGCGCGACAGGATTTCCCGGCAACGCGCCGCCTGACTGATCAACAGATCTATGTCTTCCGCATAGGCTGACTTTGGCGGCATGTCGCGCTTCAATTCCTTCGCCACCAGTGCGATGGTCGCAAGCGGCGTGCCCAACTCGTGGGCCGCTGCTGCTGCCAGTCCATCCAGTGCCGAGAGCTGCTGTTCACGCGCCAATACCAGTTCAGTTGCCCCCAGGGCCGTCGACATCAGTCGCGCTTCTTCCGAGATGCGCCGGGCATAAACAGCCGAAAAAGCTGTACCGCACAACACGGCGATCCACAGGCCTGCCACATACGCCGGTGGCAAGGCAAAGGCTTCGCCGGCTTTCCAGGGCAAGGGTAGATGATAAACTGCCAATAGGGACGCAAACAGAAAGGCCATGGCACCCAGCGCCAAAGTCCAGCGGGCGGTCAGTGAAGTGGCAGAAACCGTGACCGGCACAAGGAAGAGAAAGGCAAACGGGTTTTCAAGTCCACCTGTCAAATACAGAAGAGCCGCAAGCTGCACCACATCATAGGCCAGCAAGGCCCCGGCAGCCTCAATGCTCAACATCTGGCTTGATCGCCAGCGCACGGAAATGAAAATATTGACCCAGGCACTCAAGGCAATGACCAACAGGCAAAGCGAAAACGGCAGCTGGTAGCCCAACAGAAACCACACGACAATGACAGCCAGGGCCTGGCCAATCACTGCCAGCCAACGCAACCGCACCAGGGTTCGCAAGCGGATGGGATTGCGATGCAGGACACGTCCAAAATTTTGAACTATACTGTTGGCTTGAGCCATGAAAGTCTCTTAGCATTGAGAGGGGATAAAGGGTAATTCCGCTTTTTGTCCCACATGCACTTGCGCAAAGGCCCATGCAAACAAATTCGCCCCACCCTTCCATGCGCCGCGTGGTTCTTGCCCTCGCCTTGTTGCTTCTGGCAGCGGCAATTGGCTTCTACGCCTTGTCAACTGATGTGGCTCGCCAGATTGGCGCGGGAGAAGCACGGGTCGGTGGGCCGTTCAAAATGGTCAATCACCGCGGCGAGCAAGTCACGGAACAGACATTTTTGGGCAAACCCATGCTGCTGGTTTTCGGATTTACTTTTTGCCCGGACATCTGCCCCACCGAATTGCAGGTCACAAGCGAAGCCTTGCAATTGCTTGGATCCAAAGGCGCAGATATCCAGCCGCTTTTCGTCACCGTGGATCCAGAGCGTGATACAACAGAAGTGTTGGAAAGCTATGTGGCCAACTTCAGTCCGAAACTCCTTGGCCTCACCGGAAGCCCCGATCAGGTCAAGGCCATGGCAGACAGCTACCGGGTGTTTTATGAAAAGCGGCCAAACATGGAAAACCCCGAAGCCTACACCATGGACCACACATCAATCATCTATCTGATGGATGAGAAGGGCAAATTCCTCAAACATTTCAGCTATACGACAGACGCCAAGGCGCTGGCAGAGGGCATTGCAGCAGCCCTGAAATTGTAAGTTTTCCCTGCAAATGGGTTAAGGGGTTGTTAATCCCTGCCTGACAGCCTATTTGCACTGCAACAAATGGGGCGAGACGATGCTTTACAGGTTTTATGAAATGCAGCACGCCGCCATGGCGCCGTTCAGGCTAGCGGCCAAGGCAGGTGCCGAATTCTGGCTGAACATGCCAAATCCGATGACCCAGACATTGGCCAAGTCCTACTTTGGAAAACAGGCCAAAGCGGCGCTGGAGATGTTTGAACGCACAACCCGGCGCTTTGCCAAGCCGGGATTCAACATTGACCAAACGATTGTCAATGGCGACCCGGTTGCCATTGCAGAGCATGTGGTCTGGAAAGACGCATTTTGCCGGCTCGTGCATTTCCGCAAGGCGAACAAGAAACATGCCAACGATGTCCCCATCCTCATTGTGGCGCCCATGTCCGGCCATCACGCAACACTGCTGCGCAACACCGTGGAAAGCATGCTGCCCGGACATGATGTCTACATCACCGACTGGATCGACGCCCGCCAGGTGCCGCTGTCATCCGGGAGCTTCGATCTCGATGACTACACGGATTATGTGATTGCCATGTTGCATCATCTGGGCAGGCCAGCCCATGTCATGGCGGTCTGCCAACCCTCGGTCCCCGTGCTGGCTGCTGTCTCCCTGATGGCTGAACGGCAAGATGCCCTTGCACCGCTTTCCATGGTCTTGATGGGCGGTCCCGTCGATACCCGCCAAAGCCCAACCGGGGTCAACAAGCTGGCGCAGAACAAGGGCGAGAAGTGGTTTCGCCACAATGTCATCCTCGAGGTGCCACGGCCCAATCCGGGTGTCGGGCGAAAA
This sequence comes from Hyphomicrobiales bacterium, assembly GCA_031420855.1. Lineage (GTDB taxonomy): Bacteria > Pseudomonadota > Alphaproteobacteria > Rhizobiales > Aestuariivirgaceae > Aestuariivirga. The sequence continues at coordinate 1,496 of JANONM010000034.1, read as the reverse complement.
GTCTATCCAGGATTTCTGCAATTGGCTGGATTCCTTTCGATGAATCCCCACCGCCACATCACCGCCCATCACGACCTCTATTGGCACCTCGTCGATGGCGACGCGATTTCGGCCCAGAAACAGCAGGATTTTTATGATGAGTACATGTCGGTCATGGACCTGACGGCGGAATTCTACCTGCAGACCGTGGACCGCGTATTCCTGCACCAGTGCCTGCCCAACGGCACCTATCGTTATCGCGGCGTGCTGATCAATCCCGCCAACATCACCAAAACCGCATTGCTGACGATTGAGGGTGAGCGTGATGATATCTCCGGCATCGGCCAGACCAAGGCCGCCCATGATCTTTGCACCGGATTGCCAGATCATAAAAAAGCCCACCACCTGCAGATGGGTGTTGGCCACTATGGCGTGTTTTCGGGCCGTCGTTTCAAGCAGGAAGTTGTGCCGGTGATCAGTGGTTTCTTTGCCGGCGCTGAAGTCTAGAGGTGGGCGCATTGCGCAGTCTGCTGTTTGGGCGACCGCTGGTGGCGTCTCCCAAACCACTGCCCGATATTGTCCGTGATCTGGATGGCCGCAGTATTCGCATCAGCCTGAAGCGCCATGCCGCGGCCAGACGCATGGTCCTGCGCATGGCGCGGGATGGCGGAAGCTTCGTGTTGACCCTGCCGCCACGCCAAAGCCTCGCTTCGGCAAATGCATTTGTCTCGACTTCTGCCGCGTGGATAAGAAAGGCATTGGCCCGCCAACCAGCACCGCAAGAAATTGCCGAGGGAGCCGCAATCACCTTGCGTGGCGAAAACCTTGTCATCCGAACCACTGGAAAAGCCCGTGGTCTGGTTGTCTGTGATCTCGATAACAAACTGCTGCATGTCCCCGGCACCGAAGCCCATGTGAAGCGACGGCTTGTTGACTGGATGAAGCAGGAGGCGGAAGCTGATCTGTTGGAGGCATCGCGGCGCTACGGCTTGGCCATGCAGGGGCAATTCAAACGCTTGACCATCCGCGACCAGAAAAGCCGCTGGGGTTCCTGCTCCTCCGACAAATCCCTGTCCTATTCCTGGCGTCTGGTCATGGCACCTCCCATGGTGCTGGATTATGTGGCAGCCCATGAGGTGGCCCATCTTCTGGAAATGAACCACGGCCCGCGCTTTTGGCGCTTGGTGCTCACCCACTGCAAGCACGCCAAGCTTGCCAAAACCTGGCTCAAGACCCATGGACAAAGCCTGCACCGGTTTGTCTGAGATAAAAGACTGTTCTCAGTAAAGTTCTTCGCCCTTCTTGCGGGCCCCACCGTCTTTGCCCAGTCCAAACAGGCGCTCAAAAAACCCCGGTTTTTTGCGGTTGGGTTGCGGGACGATTTTTTCAGCCGCATCGGTATTCTGTTCAACCACGGGGTCGGCTTCGCGCACAGCATCGGATTCTGCCAAGACAATTTCTGGTGCGGTGAAATCATCCCCACCCGGCAATTGACGCGTCGCCAATGCCTTGTGACC
>JANONM010000033.1:0-3740 GCA_031420855.1 Hyphomicrobiales bacterium | reverse complement strand
TGGAGGGTGAACTCATGCACCGACCTCAAACTTCCATGCCCTCCAACCCGCCTCTTCGGCGGGGAGGAGGTGGCCGAAGGCCGGAGGTGGGGGACTACGCCACGCTTCTCACAGCTTGCCCGACTCCCAGCCCAATATTGCCTTCTTGCGGGTCAGGCCCCAGTGATAACCCGTGAGATCGCCGGACTTTCCAATCACTCGGTGACAGGGCACCACAAAGGAAATCGGGTTGCGCCCGACAGCTGCCCCGACAGCCCGTGCCGCCTTGGGCTTGGCAAGGTGTTCGGCAATGCCGCCATAGGTCGCCACTTTGCCCAACGGAATTTTCAACAATGTTTCCCACACCCGGATTTCAAAATCCGTGCCGATGAAAGTGATGCGCAAAGGTTCATTGGGACGAAGTCGCTTGTCAGCAAATACCTGCGCTGCATAAACCGCCGTGCTGGCCGAATCCTCCGTATACTGAGCATGTGGCCAGCGCCGGGTCATGTCGAGAAGTCCGGCTTTTTCACCGCCAACATCACAAAAGCCCAGCCCACAAAGCCCGTAGGCTGTGACCATGACAAGTGCCAGGCCAAAGGGCGAGGGATGAAAACCGTATGAAATCGTCAGTCCTTCACCTTTGGCCTTGTAGGCGCCGGGTGTCATCCCCTCATGGCTGACAAACAAATCATGCAAACGCCCCGGTCCCGACAGTCCAACCTCAAGTGCTGTATCCAGCACATTGGCTGAATTTTTCAGCATCTCGCGGGCATGATCCAGTGTAATGGCTTGCAGAAATGCCTTGGGCGAAAGTCCGGCCCACCTTGTGAACAGGCGTTGCAAATGTTCAGGACTGAGTTTGGCCGATTGCGCCGTGGCTTGCAGCGACGGCTGTTCGCGCCAGTTCTCGCTCAAGTCCGCAATCACATCGCAGACACGGGCATAGTCATCAAGAGGAGAAGCATTTGTCATGCTGCAAAACTACGCCACACCGGCAGCCTCAGCCACCCGTTTCTTGATCAATCACGCCAATATTTGGCGCAAAGCCTTCGCCAAACCTTCGCGCTCCTCGGCACCGAGGAATGAGCCCACTTCCGACCTCCTGCCGCGATAGATCAGGAACAGCCGTCCCACCAGTTCCCGCGCCGCGTCATACTCCAGTTCAACCCGCAGCCAATGCCGGTTGAATTCTTCCAACGTGGCGGACCCAGCCGCAGGCTGGCGCAACAACTGCACGGCGTCGCCGTTGATCATGATGCGTTCCGATCGCTTCGCCGCTGTAAAATTGACCCGGAAGGCCCACCAGATCAGTACGACATCGAGCCCCATGAAACCCATGACGGGCCAGGCACCGATGACCAGAAAAAACATCCCGCCGATAAAATTCAAGCCAACAACAATCACCATCAGGGCGATGAAACCCTGTGGTGACAGGGAGTTGTTCGGCCGTAATGTAACCGACCAGTTTTCCGGCTTGCCATTCGTCATCCGGCAATGTTGAAGTCACCTTCAACAAATTGCAAGGACACTCAATGCCGCGCAGCCTGCCGCCCGCCATTATCCAGGAAATCTTCAGGCGTTTTGAGGCAGAAAACCCTGAGCCCAAAGGCGAACTCCACAGCGTCAATGCCTTCACTTTTCTGGTGGCCGTTGTGCTGTCGGCCCAAGCCACTGATGAAGGTGTCAACAAGGCGACGAAACCGCTGTTTGCCAAAGCCTCAACACCTCAGGCTTTTGTGGATATGGGTGAGGATAATATGCGCGAAGCCATCAAGACCATTGGGCTGTTTCGCGGCAAGGCCAAAAATGTCGTGGCATTGTCCCGCCAGTTGCTTGATCTCCACCAAGGTGAAGTTCCCCATGACCGGGATGCCCTGGAAGCCTTGCCCGGTGTGGGGCGCAAAACCGCCAACGTGGTCTTGAACAACGTTTTCGGCGAAGCCACCATTGCGGTGGATACCCATCTGTTCCGGCTTGGAAACCGCTTGGCTCTGGCATCTGGCAAGACGCCTTGGGAGGTGGAACAAAAACTGTTGAAAGCCGTGCCCGAACATTTCAAACGCCACGCCCACCATTGGCTCATCCTGCATGGGCGTTATGTGTGCAAGGCCCGGAAGCCCGAATGCTGGCGTTGCAGCATCGCCGACCTCTGCCCCTTCAAACCGAAGACTTCTGCACCCGCTTGAACAGGTGAACGAAATAGCTCGTGGCAAACAGTGGCACGATCAGGTTGAGCAAGGGCACCAGCGACATGACAGCCGGAAGATAGCCCGCCATAAACACCGTCAGCCCATTGTCCTTGCGGAATTGCTTGGCGTCAGCGGTGTCCATAAAGCGCATGGCCGCCATTTCGAAATACTGTCGTGACAACAAATAAGCGTTGATGGTGATCAGTATCAGGGCACCGATACCCGTGAAGATGAAAGGTAACGCCACGATGTTGATCACCAGAACCAAGAGGCCAAACTGGACTGAAACCCACAATCCGGCCGCCAGGGAAAGTGCATTGCCGATGCCATCCCCGGCGTAATGTTTCTGTTCCACTTTGGCAGCCACCTCATCCAGATATAGTCCAGCGAACATCGCTGTCACCGGCACCATCAGAAAAAAGAACAGCACCAGCAAACCAAAGCCCGTGGCAAAAGCCAAGATTGTTTCAAGCCACGGATAAGGCAACAGCGTCATGAAATAAAACAGCGCTTCAACGCCAAGCAACAGCAGGACGAATAACACTAGCGTCAGGCCAAGGGCCTTCCACAAGACGGAACGAAATTCAGGTGACGTCACATCACCGAGGGCTTTAAGTGCAGCGGCTATCATGGACCGCTAGGTAAGCCCTGCCGGGGTTGGCTTCAAGCCCCCCATCACGTCTTGCATGAAAATGTCTTCTCAGCTACCCCTCACAAAAAACCAACAGGATTTTCAAACGTGACGCAAGCCATCCATGTTCTCACCATCGGCAATGCCATCGTCGATGTCATCGCCAAGGTTGATGACGCCTTCATCACCCGCGAGAAACTGGTGAAGGGGTCCATGAACCTGATTGACGAAGCAAGGGCGGAAGCGCTCTACGCCAGCATGGGGCCAGCCATAGAAATGTCAGGGGGGTCTGCCGGAAATACCGCAGCAGGCGTTGCTTCCTTTGGTGGCAGGGCCGCCTATTTCGGCAAGCTGCGCAACGATCAGTTGGGGGGAATATACCGTCATGACATGCGGGCCCAAGGCGTTGTATTCGATACACCCGCTGCCCTTGTTGGCCCGGCAACCGCCCGCTCCTTTATTCTTGTAACGCCCGATGGTGAGCGCACCATGAATACCTACCTTGGGGCCTGCGTCAATCTCGACGAGAAAGATGTGGACGCCGAAATCGTCAAGGCATCTGAAGTCACCTATATGGAGGGCTACCTTTACGACAAGCCCGCCGCCATGAAAGCCTTCCGCGAAGCTGCCCGCATTTCGCAAAGCTCCGGACGGTTGACCTCCATCACCTTGTCGGACTCATTTTGCGTCGAACGTCACCGCGACGATTTCCTCGACCTGATCCGCTCCTCCATCAACATTGTTTTTGCCAATGAGAGCGAAATCAAATCCCTCTACAAAACCCAGAATTTCTCCGGTGCCATCGATGCGGCGCGAAAGGATTGTGCCATCGTGGTGGTCACCCGCTCGGAAAAAGGCTGTGTTATCGTGAAAGGCCAGGAGACCATTGAAGTCCCGGCCCATCCGGTTAAGCAAGTGCTGGATGTCACAGGCGCAGG
>JANONM010000032.1:0-4005 GCA_031420855.1 Hyphomicrobiales bacterium | reverse complement strand
GCCGGGCTGCCGCCGCCCTTGCCGGAGAATGAAATCTTCGCATCGCCGATCATATTCTTCTTGGCAAAGAGCTGGAAGGCTTTCAGCACTTTCGCAGGGTTCTGCTTGCCCACCAGACGGAAGGTGAATTTGGCATGGGCTTCTGAGGGGATAACGGTTTTGCCACCTGCCCCGGTATAGCCGCCCCATTGGCCATTCACTTCTGCCGTCGGCCTTGCCCACACTTGTTCCAATATGCTGCGGCCTTTTTCGCCAGCAGATGCTTTCAAGCCAATGGCGGCCAGCCATTTTTTCTCGGAAAATTTAAGTCCCTGCCATTGCTTCCGGGTGGCGACCGGCAATTCTGCAACGCCTTCGTAGAATCCGGGAATTGTCACTTTGCCTTTGCTGTCATGCAAGGCGGCGATCAGCCTGCTCAAGGCTTTCAGGGGATTAAGTGCGGGTCCGCCATAAAGGCCGGAGTGAAGATCAAGCGAAGGCCCGGTGACTGTCACTTCTTCGCGTGCCATGCCGCGCAATCTGGTGGTGATGGCTGGGGTTTTGGCGTCCCACATATTGGTGTCGCAGACAAAGGCTACATCGCAGGAAAGTTCCTTGGCGTTGGCTTTGAGAAATGGCACCAATGACGGCGATCCACTCTCTTCTTCGCCTTCGATCAGAAATGTTGCCTTGATCGGCAATTTTCCTTCCACCCGCATGAAACTGCGAGCCGCTTCGATGAAGGTCATTAACTGCCCCTTGTCATCCGACGTGCCGCGCCCATACAGGCGTTCAACGCCTTTGGCATCGGTCTTTCGGACCGGATCGAAAGGCGGAGAATGCCACAGTTCCAGCGGGTCGGCGGGTTGCACATCATAGTGTCCATAAAACAAGGCATGGGGTGTCTTGGTCGTTGCGTCGGGCGGGGAATAGTGGGCCACCACCATGGGACAGCCCGGGGTTTCGCGTAGACTTACATCAAATCCGAGGGACTTGAATTCTGCGACCACCCATTGTGCGGCGCGGATGCAATCGGGCTTATAGGCCGGGTCTGCTGAGATCGAGGGAATGCGCAGGAAGTCAAAAAGTCTTTCAATGTTGCGATCCAGATTGGCGTCAGCATCGGCGAGAATGGCGGCAAGGTTTAGCGGCATGGCAGGACTCGGTTGTTGAACTGCGCGACAGGATGCAATGATTTGCGACCTTGTGCGACTGGTTTCTGCATTGCTGTTGCATTGGCCCTTGTTGTGCCACAGCTACCGGGTTTAAGTGAACCTCAAGTTACTAGCGTAGTGAAACAATGACCGGCGACACCACCTTCAATCTGGCCCGCGACAGCCTGCTTGCCCATGAGCCGCAAGCGGGTTTGCGGCGATTCCGGCGACGTGGCTACCAACGCTATCGGCAACTCATCGGCAATGTTGACCTTAACCTGCTGTGGAAACGCCGCTGGTTCATCGTCGCCATGATTCTGGGCCTGGCCCTGATGCATGCGCCAACGCCTGCGGGCTTGACGCATGATGGACAGGTTGTGCTGGTCATGTCGCTGATGGCCACGTTGATGTTTGTGACGGAACCTGTGCCGCTGCCTTCGGTGGCGTTGATGATTGTTGTGGGACAGGTGGTATTTCTGGGCCTCGATTCATCGGTGGTGGCGCGAAGTTTAATGACGGACTCTGTGTTGTTCATCATGGGTTCGCTGATGCTGGCCGTGGCGGTGGTGAAACAAAAACTCGACAAACGCATTGCCCTGGCAATCGTGCGGGTGACCGGAACCAGCGTGTTCTGGATCAGTTTTGGCATCACCGTGGTGTGCGGTGTTTTGGCCTCTTTCATCGGCGAACACACGGTGGCCGCCATGATGCTGCCGGTTGGCGTAACCCTGATCAGCCTCACATCAAGTGATGGGGCCAAGGTCAAGAACCTTGCCGCTGTTTTGCTGCTGTCGATTTCCTATGGCTGTGCCATCGCAGGCATTGGCACGCCATCAGGCGGCGCGCGAAATGCCATCATGATCGGCTATTGGCGCGAATTTTTTTACGATCCGGCAAACCCTGAAACCCGTCGCTACCTGATGGATTACCTGACATGGATGCTATACGCCTATCCCATGTTCCTGATCCAGTTGCCGATTGTTTCGTCCCTGCTGTTCTGGACGTTCAAGCCGGAATACAAAGATCTTTCGCGGGCTGTCGCAAGGCTTCGCACACAAGTTGCCATGGATGGTCCCTTGGGTCCGCGCGGCTGGTCTTCGATATTCTTGTTCATGGCAACCATCGTCGGCTGGATTGCGTTTTCTGAAAGCCTCGGCCTGGGCATCGTGGCGATCAGCGGGGCCATTGCCTTTCTGGTGGCGGGTCTGGTGCGCTGGGAGGATATCAACAGCGGCGTAAACTGGGGCGTGGTGTTGCTCTATGCGGCGGCCATTTCGCTGGGACTGCAAATGAAAGACACCGGAGCCGCTGAATGGGTGGCCCGAACATTCATCAGTGCCCTGACGCCTTTGGGCTTGGGAGAAGGTGCGGGGCTTGCAGGTGCCGTAGCTGTTCTCACGACCATTGTCACCAATACCATGACGGCTGGTGCTGCCGTGGCAGTGCTCGGGCCCATCGTATTGAAAACGGCCAGCGTATCAGGTGCTGATCCCTTGAACATCGGTTTTGTCACCGCCATTTCATCAGCCTTTGCCTATCTCACGGCGGCCGCACATCCTGCCTTTACCATCATCTATGCCTCAGGCTATCTCAAGGCTTCGGATTTCTTCAGATCAGGTTGGCGCATGACGATCATTTCGCTGATCCTGATCATCGGCATGTCCTTGTTTTATTGGCCGCTCCTGAAGGGATTGAACTGACATGTTCGGGCTTTTCAAGCGCACGACCTTGAGCGGCAGGCAGGAAGCCGCGGTTCAGAAAACGCTTGCCAACTTGCGCCAGATCAGGCGCAATCGCTTCCGTGTTCTGGCTTGCATTGATGGCAGCGATGCCAGCTTGAACTGTGTGCGTTTTGCCGCCCGCTTTGCCGTCACCAATGATTGCGACATCATCAATCTGTTCGTCAGGCCCATCGACCAGGGCTTGCATTCCGGTGGTTTGCAGGTGCGTCTGGCCCGTGAAAACATGATGGATGCGGGCTTTGAATTGCCAGGTGTCAAACATCTGAAGGCTTCGCTCGCGATTCTCAAAGAAGAAGGCATAGATGTTGCCGCCTGGTCAACCTCAGGTGCCCATGAAAGTGCCTGGGGCGATGCGGCAGGTGATACCAAGGTCGAGTATCGCAGCGCCGAAGGCCGCAGTGTTGTTCTGAAACTCAAAACTGCGCCGGATGTGACGGGTGGCATTCTCGATCAATATGAACTTGGCCCCTACAACCTGATGATCATCGGTGAACCTTCCCATTGGCGCAGCGAGTTCATGGCTTTCTTCGATGCCGGCATTGTCCAGACCGTCACCACCATGGCACCCTGTTCCGTGTTGGTTGCCAGGGCCAGTCTGGACCGGCGGGGTTTTTTCATTTGCACGGACGGCATGTCACGTAGCTTACAAGCCGTGCGCCGCGCTGCGGTGCTGGCCCACATGGTGGGAGAGCCGATAACGTTGTTTTCGGTGGCACCCACTGAAGCTGCCAGGCCCGCCGCTGAAGAAGCCGTCGCCAATGCCAAAGCCCTGCTCAAGGCCATGAAGATCACAGTGCACGAAACCAAAACCGCCGTTGGCGATGCCTTGCAGGAAATTGTCGAGCGTGGATCGCTCTATCGGCTCATTGCAGTGACTGATGAAGGTCGCAGTCGTTTGCAGCGCCTGATGAAAGGTTCACTGGCCAGCGATGTTGTGCGTCACGCGCGGACCAGTGTACTGGATGTGAGATAGAAAACTGTATTGAGGCGCATGCTTCGAGGCTCGCAAGGGTACTCCCTAAAGCACCGGGCGGTCAGTTAAGTTCAAAAATTACGTCATTCCAAACGCGAGTGTAGCGCAGCGGAACGAGTGATTTGGAACCCCGCTTTGCCTGCCCAAAGCGGGGTTC
>JANONM010000031.1:0-1835 GCA_031420855.1 Hyphomicrobiales bacterium | reverse complement strand
GTTTCGGTTGCTGCGCCATTTGTATGGCCCTGACCACGTCAAATATGTGCGCAATATCACGGATGTTGACGACAAGATCAATGCGCGGGCATTGCGGGACTTCCCGGACTTGCCGCTGAATGACGCAATCCGCCGAGTGACGGAAAAGACCGCCAACCAGTTCCAATCCGATGCCTTGGCGCTGGGCTGCCTCGTCCCCGATGTGGAACCTCGCGCTACGGAACATATCCAAGGCATGATTGAGATGATCAGTACACTGATCAAAAAGCGCCATGCCTACGTTGCTGCAGGCGAGGTATTGTTCGCCGTGGATGCCATGGCGGACTACGGAAAATTGTCAGGCCGCAAATTGGAAGACCAGCAGGCCGGTGCCCGCGTGGCCGTGGAAGCCCATAAAAGAAACCCGGCTGATTTCGTGCTGTGGAAACTGTCATCCGCTGATGAACCGGGCTGGGAGTCTCCCTGGGGCCGCGGCCGCCCTGGCTGGCACATCGAATGCAGCGCCATGAGCGTGAAGTATCTGGGCGAAACCTTCGACATCCACGGCGGCGGCCTGGACCTGATCTTCCCCCACCACGAAAACGAAATTGCCCAGAGCAGATGCGCGCATGGCACGAGCGTATTGGCGAATTACTGGATGCATAATGGTTTCTTGCAGGTTGAGGGCAAGAAGATGTCGAAGAGTGAGGGGAATTTTTACACGATCCAGCAACTGTTGAGTTCGAATGATTTTGGTGGCCGAAAGTGGCCAGGTGAAGTTTTGCGTTTGGCGATGTTGAAAACACACTATCGCCAACCGATTGATTGGACCCAAAGCACGCTAGATGAAGCAACTTCAAATATTAATTCACTATTTGTAGTTTGGAAATTTCCTAACATTGAAACTGAAATGGTTGAAAGTCAGGCGATTTTTGATGAAGTACTAGAATGCATCAATGAAGATCTCAATACTGTCAGGGCTATCGGCCTTCTGATTGAAAACTCAACAGCACTTCTACCAAAACATTTGAATGTATTGCTCCAGCTTTTCGGTTTCGATTTCGAAGCAATTCAAAAGACTAGCCTTTTAACAATTGATCGCGCTCTTGTGGTTCGACTGGTTGAAGACCGTCTCCTTGCCCGCCACACCAAAAACTGGGCCGAATCCGACCGCATCCGCGATGAACTTGCGAGCCTGGGCATTGCGATCAAGGACAACAAGGATGGCACGACGACGTGGGAGGTGAAGCGGTGAAGGACACTCGGCCCTCTCCCGTCCCTTCGGGACACCCTCTCCCGCGAGGGGAGAGGGAAGTGAAGGAAGTTAAGGAAGTAAGGGAAGTGAAGAAGTTTATTCGGCCTCTCAGTGAAATTGCCAAGGAGCAGCAGTTGCGCCGCCGCAACCTTCCCTCACCCCTTGCGGTGGAGGGTGTCAGCCGCAGGCTGACGGGAGAGGGGTTTGCCAAATTGAAAGCCCAGCAGTTGCGCCATGACATGACGGACGCAGAGTCCAAGCTTTGGCAAGCCCTGCGGGCCAAGCGGTTTGAGGGCTACAAGTTTCGCCGCCAGGTTGCCATCGGACGCTACATTGTGGATTTTGTCTGCTATGCCAAACGGCTGGTTGTTGAGGTGGATGGCAGTCAGCATGAGGGTTCGGAACATGATGTGGCGCGGGACAAGTGGCTGGAGAGCGAAGGCTTCAGGGTGCTACGCTTGTGGAACAACGGTGTATTGCAGAATATGGATGGTGCTCTGTTGACGATATTGGATGCATTGACTCGGCCCTCTCCCGCCTCGCAAGGGCGAGGCACCCTCTCCCGCGAGGGGCGAGGGAAAAGTGCAAACAACCTTCCCTC
>JANONM010000030.1:0-10925 GCA_031420855.1 Hyphomicrobiales bacterium | reverse complement strand
CGCGCGGCCGCGCGCTGGGCCTGGTCAAGTTCCTGCCCGAGGGCGACCGCTACTCGATGAAGTTCATCGAGTACACCTCGCAGTTGACCGTCGCCATGGGCGGTCGCGTGGCCGAGGAGATCGTGTTCGGCAAGGAGAACATCACGTCGGGTGCATCTGGTGATATCCAGCAAGCCACCAAACTGGCCCGCGCCATGGTGACCCAGCTTGGTTACTCCGATGACCTTGGCACAGTGGCTTATGGCGACAACCAGGAAGAAGTGTTCCTGGGACATTCGATTGCCCGCACCCAGAATGTTTCCGAAGCCACGGCGCAAAAGATTGATTCGGAAGTGAAGCGTTTGATTGACCAGGGCTACAAGGATGCCAGAACCATTCTGACCAAACGGCGGAAGGATCTTGAGACTTTGGCGAAGGCGCTGCTTGAGTATGAAACGCTGACCGGTGAAGAAATCAAATCGCTGTTCAAGGGCATTCAACCCAAACGTGACGACGATGAAGGCACGCCTGCCAAAGCGGAAAACAGCAAGATTGTGCCGAAAGCCGGGAGCAAACGCAACACCGGTGGCATGGAACCACAGGCGACGTGATCGTTTTATAGCGTTGGCCAAAGGGACCTCATGCCCCTTCGCCCAAGTGGGCTACGGCGCACACAGTCCGCCCTTCGGGCACCTTCTCCAACTTCGTTGGAGAAGGGACAATTTGCAGAGACCTGCCCCTTCTCCACGAAAGTGGAGAGGGTGGCGCAACGCGCCGGATGAGGTCCTTTGGGTCCCCCATGATCCGGCCACTTTCCATATTGAGAAATCCATCCTATGGCACCCACCTCTAAAACCTACCTCCGCCCCTTGGGCCTGGTGTTCGGCAATGATGCGCGAAACTTGATCGCGGCGGGACGGGCAGGGGCTTTGGGCGGCATGGCCCATCTGGGCTTTACGCTGGTTGAAGTGATTGAGCGCGGCTCCGGCATCCGCCGTGATATCGTTCCGTATACGGATATTTCCGGTCATGCCCTGATGGCCAATCACGTGAGACCGCGTGCAGCCTTCGGCGGCATGGACATGTCGGCCTGCCGGATCATGGGCGTTGTCAATGTCACGCCGGACAGTTTTTCAGATGGCGGGCAACTGTCAACGATTGCGGCTGCCGTGGCCCATGGCAAACAACTGGTGGCGGAAGGGGCCGATGTTCTGGACATTGGCGGCGAGTCTACCAGACCAGGTTCCGATACGGTTTCTGATGCGGACGAGCTTGCGAGAATCCTGCCGGTGATCGAAGGATTGCGGGGTGAACAAGTAATTTCCGTTGATACGCGCAAATCTTCGGTCATGCAGGCAGCTCTCGCGGCGGGTGGGCGGATCATCAACGATGTGTCGGCTTTGGGTCACGATGAAAAAAGTGCTGGTGTGGTGGCGGCTGGCCAAGTGCCTGTCATCTTGATGCATGCACAAGGTGAGCCCAAGACCATGCAGCTTAATCCGCGCTATGATGATGTGGTGCTGGATGTTTATGATGCCTTGGCGGAACGGGTGGCCTTTGCGCGAGCAGAAGGTATCTCACTTGGCAATATCTGTATTGATCCCGGCATTGGCTTTGGCAAGACCTTTACCCAGAACCTGGCTCTGATGGCGGGATTGACATTGTTTCATGGGCTGGGTGTTCCGTTGCTTGTCGGACTTTCGCGGAAAGGTTTTGTCGGGGCTGTGACAGGGGAAAAGCCTGCTGCGGCCCGTCTGCATGGATCGGTGGGTGGTGCCATGCAGGCGGCTCAGCAGGGTGCGCATATTCTGCGCGTACATGATGTGAAAGCCACCCGGGCGGCGCTTTCGATGTTTACCGCGTCAAATGATCCTGATTCAGTTGATGTTTAGTTTCTGCTAATAGCGTTTGGTGGGATCGTCGATGGATTTGGGAAACTGACAATGACACGGAAATATTTCGGGACTGATGGTGTGCGGGGCCGTGCCAACATTGGTGCAATGGCGCCTGATATTGTGATGAAGATCGGCATGGCGGTGGGCCAGCTTTACCGCCGTGGTGGCCATCGGCACCGGGTGGTCATCGGCAAGGACACGCGGCTTTCAGGCTACATGATTGAACAGGCCTTGACGGCTGGCTTGCTGTCGGCTGGCATGGATGTTTTTTTGTTGGGGCCGGTGCCAACGCCAGCAGTCGCGATGTTGACGCGCTCCATGCGGGCGGATCTGGGCATCATGATCTCAGCCTCGCACAATCCCTATCATGACAATGGCATCAAGATTTTTGGTCCCGATGGCTACAAGCTTTCTGATGAACAGGAACTCGATATTGAAGCGTTGATCGATGATTCATCGCGTGTCAAATTGGCTTCGTCAGCGGAAATCGGCCGGGCCAAGCGCATTGAAGATGCAGGTGCCCGCTACATTGAATTTGCCAAACGCACCTATCCCGGCGAAAGCAATCTTGATGGCATGCGCATTGTCATCGATACGGCCCATGGTGCGGCCTACAAAACTGCACCGACGGCGCTTTGGGAATTGGGGGCGGAAACCATTGAACTGGGAGTTAATCCCAACGGCACCAACATCAACGAAAAATGTGGCTCAACTGCACCTGAACTGATGTGCGAGAAGGTGCGCGAAATACGGGCTGACATCGGCATCGCGCTGGATGGTGATGCCGACCGGGTAATCATTTGTGATGAGAAAGGCCACGTGATCGATGGCGACCAGATCATGGCGCTGGTGGCTTCTTCCTGGGCCCAGCGGGGACAATTGAAAGGTGGCGGCCTCGTTGCCACCATCATGTCAAACCTGGGACTTGAACGGTTCATGGAAGGGCAAGGCCTTGCTTTGGCACGGACCAAAGTGGGCGACCGTTATGTGGTGGAGCACATGCGCGGCCACGGCTTCAATGTGGGGGGCGAACAGTCGGGTCATATCGTGCTCTCGGACTATGCAACGACAGGTGATGGCCTGCTGGCCGCCCTGCAGGTGATGGCGGAAGTGGTGCGGCAGGGAAAACCTGTGAGCGAGGTCTGCAAGTTGTTTGATCCGCTGCCACAAGTTTTGAAGAATGTGAAGTTCAAGGGCGGCAAACCGCTCGAAGACCATGCGGTGAAGCTGGCAATTGCCGGTGCTGAAATGCGTTTGGGCAATCACGGCAGGCTTGTCATTCGACCCTCAGGGACTGAACCCTTGATCCGCGTCATGGCCGAGGGTGATGACAGCAAGTTGGTGCATGAGATTGTTGACGATCTCTGCGGGATCATTGCCAAATCAGCGGCGTGAGGCTGGCCGGCAAAAGGACCTCATCCGGCGCGCTGCGCCACCTTCTCCATGAAGGCATGGAGAAGGGACAATGTTTGCGACCTGTTCCTTCTCCACGCCTTCGTGGAGAAGGTGGCGCGAAGCGACGGATGAGGTCCCTTTGGTGCCATGGACAGGACTTGAAGTTCTTCATGGTTAACGTTGCATTATTTGCTTGTGCTGTCTGCGCACACTAAGCGTTGCTGCAAAGACACATATTATTTTCGCCATGTTATGGCCCCAGTCCGGCCCGCTGAAAGACAAACCGGCCTGTCATCTTCATCTCATCGGACTAGAAAAATAAATCTGCAAATGAGGTGTGTGATGAATAATTTTAAAGTGATTTTGCTGGCTGCTGTGGTGCTATTGCCATTGTCTGGCGTTGCGATGGCGGCTGATATTGATCCGGTAGTTCCCGCTGAGGATGTGTCTTCGCTGGGGCTTTATCTCCGGGCGGATGCCGGTTGGTCGATGCTAAATTTTGCCGGCAATGACAATGCCTACACAGCGGGACTGGGTGTCGGTTATCAGTACAATGACTATTTCCGCACTGACATTACAGGCGAATGGTCGGGCAAATACAATGTGGCACCGGGTGCGGCGATCTCGACAAGGGCCATCATGGGCAATGCCTATTTTGATCTCGCCAATGACACGGTGTTCACGCCCTATGTGGGCGTGGGTGCCGGTTATGGCTGGGTAAATGGCTCAGGCACGGCTGTTGACGCCAAGGGCATGGTGCTGGGTGCTGCCGCTGGTGTTGCCGTGGACCTGACCAATAACATTGCCATTGATGTGGGTTACAAGATGCGTGACTTTATTGTGGCTGGCAACAATCCGGTGGAACATGCCGTAACAGCGGGCCTTCGCTTCAAGTTCTGATCCACAATCGCGTGTGATCCGGGGGAAAACGCGTCACGGGTGAAAACCCGTGGCGCGTTTTCTTTTTGCTTGCTTTGCGACACAAGTTGCGCCATCAGCGCCGTGGGCGAGCCCTCCCCAATGGGGGTCAACCCATCTGTAAGGATGGAGTAACATGACAGATTTGAAACCGGCTTTGCGGCCGCAAAACGCACAATTTTCATCTGGCCCCTGCGCCAAGATTCCCGGCTGGAATATCCAGTCACTTTCCAAGGCATTGACAGGCAGGTCCCATCGTTCGGGCGAGGGCAAGGCGCGATTGAAACGTGCCATTACCTTGACACGC
The DNA here is from genome assembly GCA_031420855.1 of Hyphomicrobiales bacterium. Classification (GTDB taxonomy): domain Bacteria; phylum Pseudomonadota; class Alphaproteobacteria; order Rhizobiales; family Aestuariivirgaceae; genus Aestuariivirga. Next base: position 6,431 of record JANONM010000030.1, on the reverse strand, counting down.
GAAGTGTTGCGGGTGCCCGCCGACTACCGCATCGGCATCGTGCCGGCTTCTGACACGGGGGCAGTCGAAATGGCCCTGTGGTCGCTGCTGGGGGCGCGGGGTGTTGATATTTTTTCATGGGAAAGTTTCGGCGACGGTTGGGTTTCCGATGTGGTGAAACAACTCAAGCTGCCGGATGTGCGCAAGTTCAAGGCGGATTATGGTTTGCTGCCCGACATGTCCCAGGCGGATTTTTCGCGTGACGTGGTGTTTACCTGGAATGGCACAACATCAGGCGTGCGGGTGCCCAATGCGGACTGGATTCCGGACGATAGGGCTGGCCTTACAATATGTGATGCCACGTCCTCGGCCTTTGCCCAGGACATGGATTTCTCCAAACTCGATGTGGTGACATTCTCTTGGCAGAAAGTGCTGGGTGGCGAGGGTGCCCATGGTGTGCTGATCCTTTCACCACGGGCGGTGGCACGTTTGGAATCCCATGTACCCGCTTGGCCCATGCCGAAGATTTTCCGGCTGACATCCGGCGGCAAATTGATCGAAGGCATTTTCGAAGGTGAGACCATCAACACGCCTTCGATGCTGTGTGTGGAAGATTATGTGGTGGCGCTGGAATGGGCGCAATCAGTTGGCGGCCTTGCTGGTTTGCGGGCACGGGCTGATGCCAATGCGGCGGTGATTGACCGCTGGATTGGCAAGACACCTTATGCCCATCATCTGGCAAAAGTACCTGCCACACGCTCCAACACATCGGTCTGTTTCACCCTCGATGGTGCCGAAGACGTGCCGAAGAAAATCACCAAACTGCTCGAAAAAGAAGGCATTGCCTTTGACATCGGCGGTTATCGCGATGCACCTGCGGGACTGCGCATCTGGTGCGGTGCCACTGTTGAAACCGCCGATCTGGAAAAACTCATGCCATGGCTGGATTGGGCATACAAGAGAGCGAATAGCGAATAGCGAATAGGGGTTGATCCCCTTCGCCGCTACCACTTTTCTATTCGCTATTCGCTATTCGCTATTCGCTATTCGCTACTTTTAAGGAACTGCCATGACCAAACCGCGCGTTCTCGTCTCTGACAAACTCTCCGAAACCGCCGTGCAAATTTTTCGTGATCGCGGCATTGATGTTGATTACAAACCTGAGCTAGGCAAGGACAAGGATGCCTTGCTTGCGGTGATTGGTGACTATGATGGCCTTGCCATCCGTTCGGCCACCAAGGTGACACCCAAGCTGATTGCGGCGGCCCCGCGTTTGAAAGTGGTGGGACGGGCTGGCATTGGCGTTGACAATGTTGATATTCCCGCCGCCACATCGCGCGGTATTGTTGTGATGAACACGCCGTTTGGCAATGCCATCACCACGGCTGAACACGCGCTGTCGATGATGATGGCGCTGGCCCGGCAAATCCCGGAAGCCTCAGCCTCAACGCTGGCTGGCAAGTGGGAAAAGAACCGCTTCATGGGGGTTGAGCTCTATAACAAGACGCTCGGTGTCATAGGCTGTGGCAATATTGGCTCCATCGTTGCCGACCGCGGCGTGGGACTGAAAATGAAGGTCATTGCCTATGATCCGTTCTTGTCTTCAGAACGTGCGCTGCAATTGGGTGTTGAGAAGGTTGACTTGCTTGAGCTGGTTTCGCGTGCTGATTTCATCACCTTGCATACACCGCTGACAGAAAAGACCCGCAATATCATTGGTGCCGCTGCCATTTCAAAGATGAAAAAAGGTGTGCGAATCATCAATTGCGCGCGTGGCGGGCTGGTGAACGAAGACGCCTTGTATGACGCGATGGTCGCCAGACATGTTGCAGGAGCTGCACTCGACGTGTTTGAAGTTGAGCCCGCAACAAGCCACAAACTGTTCTCACTTGAGAACGTGATCGCCACACCGCATCTTGGTGCCTCAACCAATGAAGCACAGGAAAATGTGGCACTGCAAGTGGCCGAGCAGATGTCGGACTTTTTGCTGACAGGGGCAGTGACCAACGCGCTGAACATGCCATCGATTTCAGCTGTCGAAGCACCACGACTGCGGCCCTTTGTGGCCCTTGCTGAAAAGCTGGGTTCATTTGCGGGCCAACTCACCGACGGCTCGATCACCGGCATTGTCATTGAATATGCTGGTGATGTGGGTGAGATGAATACCAAGGCGTTGACGTCAGCCGCCCTTGCCGGCGTGCTGGCATCGCAGCTCGGAACCGTCAACATGGTGTCGGCCCCCATCGTGGCGCGAGAACGCGGCATCAAGGTTGATGAGGTGAAGCAGTCCCAGCGCGGGGCCTATGAGACTTACATGCGGCTGACAGTGAAGACGGCCGACTATGAGCGCTCGGTCGCAGGCACCGTGTTCTCGGATGGCAAGCCGCGCATTATCCAGGTGAAGGGCATTGAGCTTGAATCGGATTTCGGCAAGTACATGCTCTACGTGACCAACAATGACAAGCCCGGGTTCATCGGCAATATCGGTACGCTGATGGGCAATGCCGGGATCAATATTGCCTGTTTCCATTTTGGTCGCGTGGCACCGGGCGGTGATGCGATTGGACTTGTAGAAGTCGACGCCAAGGTTCCCGCTGCTGTGATTGACGCGGTCAATGCGTTGCCGAATGTCAAGCAGGTGAAGGTGTTGGAGTTTTAAGGCATTGGGCGGGAGATCGATGGGTTCGAGATCCTTGTAGATCGTGATTTGGCCTGATCCCCGCCCGCCTTTGAATACCCAACCTGAACAGTTGACTGAGGCTGATCAAACAGACCTCGTATCCCAGGAGTAGGCACGATGATCACACACCCTGGATTTGCTGGAATCGATATCTCCAAACAATATTTTGATGTTTTTGACGGTGCTGTCGGCAAGCATGAACGGCTTGCCAACGGTGAGGCGGAGGCGCTACTTCTGGCCCTGCGCTTCAAGGCTTCGAACAGCTTCGTGCTTTTCGAGGCAACCGGTCGTTACGACCGCCTGCTCAGGCTGGCCCTGGGTGATGTTGGTGTGACTTTCTCACGTGTCAATCCCAAGCGGGCCCAAGCGGGCCCAAGCGGGCCCGTGACTTTGCCCGCTGCACAGGCCGCATCGCCAAAACCGATGCCATTGATGCCAACATGCTGGCGGCCATGGCCCAGACCCTCAAGCCACCCGTCCACGCACCACTGTGCAAGGAACGTGAGGTTTTACACGATCTTCACACACGCCGGGATCAACTGGTGGCCATGCGGGCGCAAGAAACCACCCGGCTGGAACTGCTGGCCAACACCGAGGTCGTCAAGGCCATCGAACGCCACATCGCCCAGCTCTCGGATGACATCAAGAGCATCTATGCTGATTATATTGCGAACAACGGCGAAGCGGGCAGCAAAACGGCGGGCAAGTTCCGGCTTGAAGGCAAAGAGTACGTTGTTTATGATGGTGACGTGATGCATTTCCGGTTTAACACTTAAAGTATGCTTTCTTTTTTCAGCCAGCTGAAACGCTTCTGCCGAGACAAGGCCTATCGCAGGTCTCGTGGCTATCGGGTAAGAAATGTTACACCATCGGCACGCGCAATACCCGACCTTTACCTTGCAACAGCAACCATAGTGCATGACGAGGCAAAGTACATTCGAGAGTTTGTGGCGTTCCATAAAGTTGTGGGCGTCGACCATATGTTGATTTACATGGATGGTGGGTTTGACCTTGCAACAGCCAGCGCTCTCGATGATTTTGTTACCTCTGGTTTCGTCGAGCTGATTGCTTGGCCACGTTTAGATCGCGGCAAAAACAACCAGTTTCTCGCCTATAAAAACGCCGTTGAACGGATGTGTAGAAAAACCAAATGGTTGGCAATGATTGATGCTGACGAATTCTTGTTTGCGTCCGCGAGCCATGACTTGCGCAAGGAACTCCAGCAACGTGAAAAGTACTCTGCCGTGTCGGTTTACTCTCACACGTTTGGCACTGGCGGCGTTGCGCGAATTCCTCACGGTGGTTTGGTCACCGAAGCCCTCAAGTTCCGCAGTGATGCCGAGCATGTTAAAAACAAGACACAGCGAACGATCGTACAGCCACAGGCCGTGGCTGCAATTCGCTCGGCCAATACTGTTGTACTGCGTGGCACAGCCAGTCTGGGCTGGGATGAAAATGGCAAGTCAGTGCTTGCGACTGGCGAAGCGGGTCATGGCTCGCAACATTTGCGTATTCATCATTACTATACGAGGGCGGAAGAGGACTTTGCAAAGAAGCTTGCACGCCAGTACTTTGGTAAATCTAACCATGCAGCAAAAATGGCTGGGAAAGATATGGAAGCTGCTGACGGCAGTTTATCCGTTGTTGAAGACCTCACGCTCCATCGCTATTTGCCTGAGTTGAAAAAAATGTTGACGGAGCCAAGTACGAGCGCTTCAAATTAACGACCTCTTGAAAGTGTCTGGAAATGAAACAGCCAAAAAGCAATATGCGAAAAATCAAAATCAGTGATGCTGATTTCTGGTTCATTGATGATGAAAAATACAACAAGTTCTATCGTAAGCTTGCAGCAGGCACTTGGGAGCCGGAGACGTTTGCGTTCCTCAATGAATTTCTGGACAAAAAAACCTATTATTTTGACGTTGGGTCTTGGATCGGTGTGACACCTGCCTATGCCGCCAAGCGCGCAAAACACGTAGTTTCGGTGGAGCCCGAACCATTTTGCATTAGCGCAATAGAACGGACCATTGCGGCAAACGAATTGGGCAACGTCACACTGCTAGCTGGGGCCCTTTCGGCGGAGAAAAGCGCTGAATTGTTTATGGTCGGCGGTGGCGGAAGTTCAGTTACATCGTTGGTGCCCGCCAAAGGTGTAAGTGCGGTGAATGTCAAAGGCGTTCAACCGGAACAACTCATTCAGTTTTCTGGCAATCATGATTTTGTTTTGAAAGTTGATATCGAAGGATTTGAGTATCTTTCAGGGCCACTCATTCAAGAATTCAAGAGTGACAAATTGCGAGCCGTGCAACTTGCTTTACATCCTGTTGTCGTCGCTCAAAAAATATTTTGGCCTTTTGGCCGTTTCAAAGCTGCTTTCGCCACACGTAAGCTCGTGCTCTCACTGTCTGAATCATTTGGGTCTTTCAAAATGCGAAACTACAATTCCTTGACACAATATTTAATATTAGGCATCATTTTGAGTAGAAAATGCTGTGGCACTGAAGTGATATTTTCGAAAGCCGAGGCGGGTACATTATGAAAATTCTCAAGCCTTGGACATGGATGAAGCTTGACTCGGCCAGAACCAAAGCCGCGCGAAATCACTTTGATACCATTGGGCGCTATGATGAATGGCATGAGTTATGCCAACAATATTTCACGCGAAAATGTGGCTCAGATGGCGGAGATTTGAAGAGAAACGGTGTTGAGATTGTTCGGTGTTTATCGTCTGATGACGCCGCAGAAACCAAAGAACGTTTGATTGCGGAAGCGGGTTCGTTTGCTGCTGCAAAAGCCAGCATAGATTATGCGGATGTGATGCGTTTTTCAGATAGCGCGTTCATGTTGCCAGTGGTGGAGAAAATGCTTAGCCCGGCGATGGACGACAAACTTACTTCGATTTTCGGAAGTGAGTATTTTGTTTATTCGCTGGGTGTTAATCGGACTATGCCAGCAAAAGAAGCGAAGCGTTCGTTCCTCTGGCATTGTGATCGTGGACCGAAAGATTTCCTCAAAATCAACATGTTCCTCGATGCAACTTCTAAGCATGGTGGCACGACTGAGTTCATCGATCTCGAGAATTCCTTGGCGTATGAGATGGCTGGATATACGTTTGGTGCAAACCAGCGGCGATTAGATGATTTTACAGGATTAAATCGAAAGCTGGGCATTTCACCGAAAGCAATTCACCCGCAATTGGATGCAGGAGAAGCCTTTGCGTTTTATCCCGCACGTTCTATGCATCGCGGATTTTTGCCAACCAAAGGGGTGCGCCACATGTTTTCTATTGTGCTGCTGCCAAGCCCGGTTCATTGGCGGAAGGTGTGGGAGAAAACTGTAAAGTCCGGCTATCATTTGAACACCAATGCAGCATTTCCTGACGATGCTTTCAAAATGTTTACGGATATAGGATTGTCTATTCCCGACCGGAGAAAACTGTCGGCTTGATGGGTTCAATGTCCGTCAAATCCAACCAGTGTATGAACCTTGACACCTTTGGCCTTCAATTTCGCCGCCCCGCCCAAATCCGGCAGATCAATGACAAAGGCTGCAGCTACCACTTCGCCGCCGGATTTGCGGATGAGATCGATGACGGCACCTGCGGTTCCGCCTGTGGCAATCAGGTCGTCGATTAACAGAATGCGGTCGCCCTTCTGGATGGCATCGGCATGGATTTCAATTGTATCCACACCATACTCCAGCGCATATTCCTGGTCGATGACGTGCGATGGCAATTTGCCTTTTTTGCGAATGGGAATGAAACTGCGGCCCA